>RFUD01000012.1 GCA_009923125.1 Planctomycetia bacterium | reverse complement strand
CCGGTCGAGCAGGGGGTGTTCGAGCGGATTCGGCTGGCCGCCTTGGGCGACCCACAGGACCTCACCGAGCCGCTCCTGCCCGACGAGCTCGCGCCACCAGGGCAGCCCCGGCAGGAGTTCGAACCGCCAGCCGGCCGCAAGCTGCCTCCCGGCGCGAAGCCGGGTGCGCTCCAACAGCTGATCTTCACGACGACGGAACTTCCGCGATTCGGCGCGAACGGCCTCGGGCTCACGACGCTCGACACGAGCCTGACGATCGGCCTGCCGGCGCCGACCGTCGATTCGCCGCTCCTGCTCACGCCGGGCTTCGGCGGCACGTTCGTCGACGAGGTCTCCGGGCCGATGGATCCCGGGCTCCCCGCACAGCTCTACGACGCCTGGCTCCAAGCCCGCTGGATGCGAAAGGTCGGCGACTCGTTCGGCGTCGATCTCGCCGTGGCGCCGGGGTGGTACAGCGACTTCGTCAACGACACGCCGCAGGCCTTTCGGGTCACCGGCCACGGCTTCGGAGCGTACGAGGCTCGTGAAAACCTCCGCATCGTCGCGGGCGTCATCTATCTCGACCGCTACGACGTCAACATCCTGCCGGCCGGCGGCCTGCTCTGGACGCCCTCCGACGACCGCCGGTTCGAGCTCATCTTTCCGCGGCCGCGGCTGGCGTGGCGGGTGAAGGAGAACGATCGTGGCGCGCAGTGGCTGTACCTGGCCGGCGAGTTCGGCGGCAACCAGTGGGCGGTGCGCCGCGACAGTGGCGCGAACGACGTCGTCGTCTACCACGACTACCGGCTCCTGGCCGGCTGGGAGCGCCGCCCGGCCGACCTCGGCGTCTCGTGGCGGGCCGAGACCGGCTGGGTCTTCGGCCGACTCGTGGAGTACTACATCACCGACACGGCCGACTACCGCCCGAGCGACACGTTTTTGGTGCGCGCCGGCGTCTGGTACTGAGTTCACGGGCGGTCTCGGCATCCTGCCGAACCGCCCTCGGCCGACCTCCGTCGGCTGGTGCTGACCCGGCCCTCCGGGCCTGGTGCTGTTTGTGGGGCAAGCGTCTCGCTTGCCAACCGGCGACCGGGACGGTCGCCCCACTTATGCGCCGGCGGGATCCTTGCCGCCGACCCACGGGCCGGCGAGCGTCATGTAGGGCTCGGGCTTGAGCGTGCTCCCCGTGTCTCCGGCGTGCCAGCCGGGCACGTGCTTGGGCTGGCCGCGCTCCTTCGAGAGCGTTTCCCACTGCTTGGCCCACGCAGGGCTCCCGTCGGAGTACGTGCCGGTCGCCGCGTCGAAGTGATAGACCTTGCCGTTGCGGTAGCTCATCGCGCCCAGGATCACCGTCACGACCGCCGCCGCACCCAGATCGGGGGTGTTGTTGCACATCTCGGGCTTGCCCGCGGCCATCGCGTCGAGCCAGTTCTTGAAGTGGAGATACGTCGTGTCGTTCTTCTTGAGATCCTCGTCGCTCAGGTCGGTCTTGATCACCTCGTCCTTGATGTCGGCGTTGAACGTCACCTGCGGCCGCTCCGCCACGAACTTGAACTCCGTGAACTGCTCACCGTTGCCGAACTCGAAGGCGCCGTTGTGGCCCCGGATCACCTGCTTGAGCCGCGAGTTCTCGTTGCACATCGTCGCCGTGATCAGCCCCTGGCAGCCCTCGTTGTAGTCGGCGACCACGGTCGCCACGTCGGGCACATCGCGGGTGTCGAGCTCGAGGTAGATGCCGCCGGCTCCCACGACCCGAGCCGGATAGCGGAGCCCCGTGGCCTTGAGCATCGCGGTCGTGCGGTGCACGAAGAGATCGGTGAGCATCCCCGAACCGAACGGCCAGTAGCACCGCCACTGGGCGTAGACGGCGCGGTCGAAATCCAGCTCGGGAGCGAGACCGGCCGAAACGCCGAGCCACCGCTTCCAGTCGATCGTCTGGGGCGTCATCTCCTTGTCGAGCTTGTAATACCGCCACTGCCCCATCGACGAGTTGCGGAAATACTCCGTCTGGAACCCGAGCACTTTGCCGAGCTTGCCCGAGTCGATGAGTTCCCGGGCCTGGTCCCACACCTTCAGGCTCGTGGACTGCACGCCCACCTGCATCACCTTGCCGGTCTCGCGCCACACCCGTGCGACGTCGATCGCCTCCTCCACGGTCTTCGTCATCGGCTTCTCGGCGAACACGTGCTTGCCGGCCCGGAGCGCGTCCACGATCTGCCGGTGGTGCCAGTGGTCGGGCGTGCCGATGCACACGGCATCGACGTCCTTGTCGGCGAGCATGTCGGTGTAATCGACGTACCGCTTCGCCTCGACGCCGGTCTCCTTCTTGATGAAGTCGCAGACCTTCTCTTCCTGGTTCTTGTAGACCTCGCTCACGGCGACGAGGTCGATGTTCGCCCCTTCGCTGCGGAGCTTGGCCAGCGTCTTCACATGGGCGCCGAAGCCGCGGCCACCGGGGCCGATGAACCCGATCCGCAACCGGCTGTTGGCATCCGCGGCCGAGGCGGGGGCGGCTCCGGCTGCGAGCGCTCCTGCGGCCGCCGTGGAGGCACCGAGGAACCCACGGCGCGACAGGTTTCCGGAAGCGGACTCGGGGGCGACGACGGGCTCGGGCATGGGGACACTCCTCGGTCGGGATGGGAACGTTCTGACGTCTTCGAGCATACTATTTCACCACTCCGGCCCCACTCGTGCCAGTCACATGCAAATGTCCGTAATTTTGAGGACCGCCGCCGTCATCGCGGCCCTCGGCATCGCGGGGGATGCCTGGGCCAAACCACCCGCCCGGCCCAACGTGGTCATGGTCGTGGCCGACGACGCCGGCTGGGGGGATTTTTCGTTCGTGGGCAATCGGTCGGTCGCCACTCCGGCGATCGATTCTCTCGCCCACGACGGGGCGGTCCTCGAGCAGTTCTGCGTGCAGCCGGTCTGCTCGCCGACCCGGGCCGAACTCCTCACCGGCCGCTCCCATCCGCGGAGCGGTGTCCGGGGCGTGTCGCTCGGGCAGGAACGGATGGCCCCTGATGAGATCACGCTCGCGAACCTGTTCCACGATGCCGGCTGTGTGACTGGCTGCTTCGGCAAGTGGCACAACGGCACACAGTGGCCGTATCACCCGCTCGCCCGTGGATTCGACACGTTTTACGGATTCACCGAAGGCCACTGGGGGGATTACTTCGACGCGGAGATGGAGCACGACGGCACGTTCGTGCAGGGCAGCGGCTACATCGCCGACGACATCACCGACCACGCGATCGGGTTCATCGAGGATGCTCGTCGCAAGGCTCGATCGTTTTTCTGCTACGTCGCGTTCAACACGCCGCACTCGCCGATGAGCGTGCCCGACGCGGAATGGACTCGCTGGCGCGACAAGCCCGTCGAGCAGCGCGGCCCGGAGGGCGACCGCGAAGACCTCGCCTTCACGCGGGCTGCCCTCGCCATGGTCGAAAACCTCGACACGAACCTCCGCCGGCTGCTCGCCACGCTCGAGCGGCTCGACATCGCCCGCGACACGATCGTCGTGTTCTGCTCCGACAATGGCCCCAACAGCACCCGCTGGTGCGGCGGCATGCGCGGCAAGAAAGGCTCGACCGATGACGGGGGCGTGCGGAGCGTGTGCTGCATCCGGTATCCGGCCCGCATCAAGCCGGGCACCATCGTCGATGACGTGACCGGGGCGATCGACATTCTGCCCACGCTCGCCGGCCTCGTCGGCCTCGCGCCGCCCGATGCAAAACCGCTCGACGGCGTCGATCTCTCATCGCTGCTCACCGACGCCCCCGGATCGAGAGCCACGGCAGCCACGCTCGCCGACCGTGCCATCGTGGCGAGTTTTGGCGGCAAGGTGAGCGTACGGACCACGAGCCATCGGCTGGACGCCGAGGGCCGGCTCTACGACATGAAAACGGATTCTGGGCAGCTTCGCGACATTGCCGCTGAGCAGCCCGAGCAGGCGGCTCGCCTGCGCGACGTCGCAGCAGCCTGGCGGCGCGACGTGCTCGACACCGTGCCGCGGCCCACCGAAGAGCGGTTTCCGGTGGGCTATCCCGGGGCGGCACTCACCGAACTGCCCGCCCGCGACGGCCTGCCGCACGGCGGCGTCGCCCGCAGCGGCAAGGCCCCCAACTGCTCGTTCTTCACCCACTGGACAAAGCCAGACGACTCGATCAGTTGGGCAGTCGATGTCATCGAGCCGGGCCGCTACACGGCCGAACTCTGGTACACCTGCCCGCCCGCCGACGCGGGCTCCACGGTCACGCTCTCTGGCGGCGGCGCCACGGTCACCGGCACGATCGCCCCCGGCTGGGATCCGCCGCTCAACACGGCCGACGACCGCGTGCCCCGCGGCCACGGCGAGAGTTTTTCCAAGGAGTTCCGACCGCTCACGCTCGGCTCGATCACGCTCGAAAAAGGCGCGACGACGCTCGTGCTCCGAGCGACACAGATCCCCGGCGCATCGGTCGCCGACATTCGGCGACTGGTTCTCCGCCCGGTCCCATAAAGCTCACGTGGCCCCACGGCGAGAGCGGGCCATCATCTCGCGGCGGCTCGACACGTGGAGCTTCTCGTAGATCCGCTGCACGTAGGTGCCCACCGTGCTCGTCGAGATGCCTAGCTCCTTCGAGACCTCCTTGTAGGAATAGCCCTTCACGAGCAGTTCGAGCACTTGCTGCTCGCGGGGTGCCAGGCTCTCCTCGTCGGCGGCGTGTGCCGCCGTCGCATGCGGCGCACCGGCCTTGCCTGACAGGCTGGTTTTTCCTGGCGCGGCCGCCGCGGGCTCGCGGCGCCGGAATGTCTGGATCACCTTGCGGGCGATCGTCGGGCTCATCGGCACGCCGCCGCCGCGCACCTCGCGGATCGCCGCCAGCAGATGCTCCTTCATCACCGGCTTCACGAGGTAGCCATGAGCCCCCGCGGCGAGCACGTTGAACGTCGTCTCCGGATCCTGGTAGACCGTGACCATGAGGATCTGCGTGTCCGGAAGCCGGGGTGCGAGCGCCGCGACACACTCGACGCCGCTCGAGTCGGGGAGGTTGACGTCCATGATGATGACGTCGGGCGCGAGCGGGGGGATCCGGCTCATCGCCTGCTCACCAGTGGCAAACACGCCCACGCACTCGCAGTCGTCGGCCGACTCGAGAATGTCGGTGAACGTGCGGCGCAGCCGGGAGTCGTCCTCGACCACTGCCACACGAATCGTTGAGGGTGCAGTCATGGGCTGAGCGTTGCTTGGTGTAACCCGTTTCGGCCATCCGACCGTCGTGTAGACAATTTCACGACCGCTCAGGTTGCCGCACACGCTCGTCAGGCGAGCGGCGCCGCGATTTCGACCCGCGTCCCACCCCCGGGCCGGCTGTCGATCATGAGGCGTCCGCCGATGTCCTCCGCCCGGCGGCGCATGTTGGCGAGGCCCGCGTGCCGGCCGTCCGCTTGCGGCCCCGAGGCGGCTGCGACGTCGAAGCCGCGACCATCGTCGGCGATGCCGATGGTCACCTGCCGGGCATCGACGTTCACCGTGACCCGCACCATCCTCGCCCCGGCGTGCTTCACCACGTTGTTGAGCGCCTCGCGCACGATGAGCAGGAGGTTGTGCCGCACCCGGCCGGAGAGCGGCGTGGCGGGGATGTCGTCGGGAATGTCGAGTCGAATCGTGATTCCCGCGGCCCGCGCAAACTGCTCGGCCGAGTGCGTGAGATATCCGACGAAGCGGTCGAGCGTGTCGTTCTCGGGATTCACCGCCCACACGATCGCATCGACACTGCGGATCAGTTCGACGGCCGACGCGCAGACCCGTCCGGCCCGGTCGAGGATGCCGGCCTCCTGCACCTCGGCCGTGTGCGTGGCGGCGAGCCGCTCGACGTCGCGGCGGAGCCAGTCGGTCTGCACGGCGATCTCGGTGAGCCCCGCGCCCACGTCGTCGTGGAGGTCGCGCGCGATCCGGGCCCGCTCCCGCTCGAGCGCGTGCTCCCGCTCGACCTCGCGCAGCCGGCGCTTCATCCGCCGCACGCCCGCCGCCCGGACGCCGGTCGCCACCGCAGCCACCCCGAGGATCCCTGCGCCGGCCCACACGTCGCGCCGCAGATACACCGGCACGTAGACCTCAATCGCGAGGCTCGACTCGATGCCCGTGGGCTCTCCCCCGGGCTGCGCCAACTCCGCGCGAAAGAGATACCGGCCTGGTTCGAGCCGCCCGTAGTTGGCCACGACATCACCCCCCCGGCCCGACGTTGCAGCCATCGACCATTCCAGCGTCACCAAGTCGCCCGGTTCGACCGGGAACGATTGCTGGGTCGCCCAGTTGCCGTAACGATCAGGGTCGTCGTCAACGAGGACGAGAATCGGGTGCGGTTGAGGCTGCGATCGCATCCTGACCTGGCTGATCTCCGACTTCGAGCCCAGACGCTGCCAGCCTTTGGGATTGGCCAGCGGGTGGAAGGCATCGCCGGCGATGCCGAGATCGCGCGTGAGTTCATGGCGAATCGGATCGGCGCGGCCGGGCCGTTCGATCGTCAGCACCACGTCGTCGATCGCGACGATTCCCACGTTCTGCGGATTGGGGGCCGTGATGAAGTCCGCAAGCACGCTTCGGGCACGTGGCGGTGCCTCCGCCTTGAAGACGTGCCGCTGCCAGGTGGAGGTATCGGGCGTGCCTTTCCAGCCGCTATTCTCCAGATCGATGAGTTGTTCCTTGCTCCCGATCCGGGCCGCCGAGCCGTCATCAAACAGGATGTCGGCCTTGAATTGTCCGGGAATGTCGCGCCAGGCCTGATCGATCGCATCGAGCCGATACCGCAATCGCGTGCCCTGAGGAGGTCCGAGAGCACTTGCAGACGCCGGCGCAGTCTGAGCACCAGGCCGGGCATCGTCGTCCTCCGTGGCGACGCACCGCACCTGAATCTGTCGGGCGGTCGAGGGAATCCGTACGGCTGCAGCGGCACTCACGGCTGCAGCGGCACTCTCGGCCGCCGGGATGGCCACGGGCCGGCCATCCACGCGCACCTCTTTGATCGTCACTTCGGCTGCAGGCGCCGCGACGACTCCGCCCCAGACAGCCGCCATGAATCCTGCGAGCCACAGATCCCCGCGGCCGGCACATCGAGCGAGTCGGTCCATGCCCGCATCGTAGCACGGCCATCAGCCGTCAACCTCCGCGACGACGCATGCCAGGCCACAACCGCTTCACGCAGCCTCATGACACCCGGCGCCGTGCCAGCCGCCAGCCGGCGAGGATCACGCCGACGCCCGCGAGGGCGAGCGTTCCCGGCTCGGGGACCGTCACGACGACGGCTTCCATGTTCACCGTCAGGTCGCGCCGCTGGGTCGAGCCCGCGAGGCTCTGGTTGTCGTAGAACGAGAGCGTATAGCTCCGGCTGAACGAGCCTTCCGTCGTGGGCGTGAACTGCGCCGTGAACAGGCTGCTCGGGGTGCCCGCCACGAGGTCGGCGAAGGAGGTCAGTCCGGAGGCGAACCCGTCGCCGTCGCCCGTGAAGGCGGTGAGCGCCAGGCCCGCCGTCAGGTTCGGTCCATACGTCTGGCTGGCGAGGTTCGTCAGCGAATACGTCAGGGTTTGTGCGCCCGCAGAGACGTCGATCGAGCCGAAGTTGAGATTGATGATCGTGGTCGCCAGCGGATCAAGCACGGCAGAACCCGCCGCCGTCGCGAAACCGGGCGTCGCGTGATCGAGGACGTTCAAGGTCACGGTGCCGGTGCCGGATGTCGCAAAAGCATTCGGATCCGAGACGGTGAACGTCGCCGCCTGCGCGAGGCCGGGCGTGCCGCCCACGTACGACAACCCGGAGAGCGGCGCGCTTGTGCCCTGGGGGCCCACCGTCGTCGTGCCCGACACGGTGCCCACGATGCCGCTCCCCGCCGCGCTCGTGAACGCCAGATCCTGGCCGCCCGTCGGGGAGGCATTCGGCACCGTGTAGGTGAAGGCCACCGTGCCGCCGGTGATCACCTGGGCGGCGGCGGGCGTGGTCGAGATCGTGCCGAACACCGGCTTGGCCCAGAGATAGGCGTCGGTGCCCGACGTGCCGAACGTGTAGGCGGCCGGAGCGTTCGACGCGGTGAACGTGTTCACGCCGCTCGAGCCCGTGACCACCTGGTAGCGGCCCTGCGTGAGGCCATTCGTGCCGGCGAAGTCGATCGTGGCGCCGTTCGTCACGCTCACCGGCGCGTTCAGCACGAGCTTGTCGAGCGTCGCTCCGCTGCCGCTGATCGCCACCTTGCTCGTGGCACCGAACGCCACCGTGCCCGAAGCGATCGTGAGCGTGCCCACGCCGTTGACGCCGCCCACGACGTCACCCGGGGCCACAATGCCGCTGACCGACACAGCCTTGCCGATGCCCGTGGCGCCAACACCCGTATAGCCGGTCCTCAGGTCGAACGAGCCCGTGCCACTGAGCATCGCGGTGCTGCCGATATTCAGGCCGGTGAGGATCGTCGCGTCCTTGAAATTCCGATTCGTCCACGCGCCGTTGTTCACGAGCGTGCTCGTGCCGAGGACGCTCACCTGATAGCCCAGCGAATTCGATCCGCTCGCGTCCGTCGTGGCATTGAAAGACGAGTTGGCGTTGACGCGAAGCGTGCCCGCGGACGCAGCTCCGCCGATCTCCAGCGTTGAGGTATTCGGATTTGCGACACCGTAGTTGATGGCGGCACCGCTACTGCCGTTGGTCGTGTAGACGCCCTGGGCCTTCCCGGCGGAGAAATCGCCGATCTGAACGGTGCCGCTGTCGATCAGAAGGGTCTGCGTGCCCGATAGGAAGGTGACGCCAAGCAGGTTCGCACTCAGCGTGTACGGCCCGGCGATCGTCATCGAAGCGTTTCGTTGGGCGGGGTTCGCGGGGCTGGCAATGGTGCGTGCGTAGCCAAGCCCGAGAATCCCGGAGGTGCCAGTCGTGGTGGGCGTCATGAAATCGAAGTCTCGCTGGAGCAGCACCGTGTTCGTGCCGGACGAAACAATGATGTTTGCCTGTGAGTTGCCCGGCGTGGCTGCGGCATCGGAATTGATCCGGAACGTGACCGTATCGCTGAGATTAAACCGGAAGGCATTGCCGCCTCCGTTGCTCCCCGAGGTCGCGGCCCAGGCGACGGTGCCGCTGCCACCAATTGGGTTGTTCCGGTTGAAATTTACTGCGCCGGCGAACGACAGGAGCGAGTTGGCGTTCAACGTGATCGACCCGGCCGTAGCGTTGGTTGCCGTGCCGTTGACCGTGATCGTGGCGCCACTTCCAACGACATTCGTGCTGGTACCAGACGTGCCCGTGATCTGCCAGTTCTGGAACGACACGTTGACGTTATTCGCCACTGTGAGGCTCGTGCCGGTGCTCACTTGAAAGGCGCCCAGAAAGGTGGTGTCGCGATTGATGATCGTTGACAACACCGAGGCGTTGGCGGTCAAGGTCACATTCGCGCCCCCGGTGCCGCTGGCAAACACCGCTGAGTCGGTATTCGAAATCGTAGGCACGCCTGTCGGCGACCAATTGGTGTTCGTGCTCCAGGTGGCGTTGTTGGCGCCGATCCACGTGTACGTCGCGGCCGATGACGGCACGGCGCTCGCCACGAGGATCACTGCTGTCGCCCATGCGACAAACGTCCGCGCGAGTGAGAAATACTTCGCGAGTCTCATCTGAATCTGCCCTTCTGAAAACTGCGGCACGTAAACTGGGTGCGGCCGAAACCCCACCCGCCTGTGAAAAACTATCCCGCCCCTCGGTCTGGTTCCTGTCGCTCTTCTATCCACATTTATCCACACGCCGCGGGGCCTCGCCGGCCAGCGCTCAACGGGTCGCTCGGGCTTTTTATGGCGAAAACGCCCGCTTCTTGCGGTCGCCCGCGTTCAGGCTCCGGCTCCGGCTATCACAGCCCGGATGGCAGGCTCGAGAGCCTCGGCAAGCAGGGCATACCCCTCGGCCGAGAGGTGCAGATGGCCATCGGAATAGGCGGCGGCATTGAGCCCACCATCGGCCTTGAGAAACTTCGCCGACGCATCGACGACACGCACGGAGGTATCCGAGCTGAGCTCAAGCCGGTCGATCGCCTCGTTGATCGCGGCGACGGCCTCGTGCGTGGCGCTGCCCGGCTCGAACGCCGGCAGCACCTTCACCACGATCACGTGCGACCGCGGGCACTTGAGCCGCAGGTTCTTCACGCATAGCTCGATCCCCTGCGCGACCGCACCGGGCGGCACGCCGTTGGCCGCCACGAGCGGCGCGTTGTTGACGCCGAGCATGAGCACGACGGCCTTGGGGCTCACGCCATCCACGAGCCCGTGCTCCAATCGCCAGAGCACGTTTTCCGTGCGGTCGCCGCCGATGCCGGCGTTCACGGTGCGCAGGTCACGAAACCGCCGCTGCCACGCCTCGCCGACCGGCATCCGATCGATCGGGCTGCCGCCCCAGCCCTGCGTGATGCTGTCGCCGAGAAGCAGCACGTCGAGCCCGGAGCCGGCGATCTTCACCTGGTCGATGATCCGGCCGTGGTGGTCGATCCAGATGTTGCTCACGTCGCCCTCGCCCCACCGGGCCGCCGTCGGCACCACCGGCCACATCTCGGGCAGATGCTTCTGGGATTCGTGGCCAGGCTTCCGCGTGTATTCGCCCGTCTGCACGTAGGCCAGTTCGGCCACCGAGAGCGGCCAGCCGGTGAGCTGCGGATCCATCCGCCCCTCGGCGTACGGCGCGTAGGGATACTCGGGGCTGCGGGAATTCGCCGCCGCCTTCGGCTTGGGCTGGCCAGCGGGCTGCTCAGCGGGGCTTGCAGGAGGTGCCGCCGAGCCGGCAGGCCCGAGGACTTTTTCCAGCAGGGGCCGGAGCCGCGCGGCGTAGAGGTCGTAGCCGGCGGGTACGAGGTGGATGTTGTCGGGCGAATAGAGTTCCTTCCGCAGCGTGCCATCGGCATTCACGAGGTCGGCCGTGAGGTCGAGCACCTGCACGTTCTGTTCGGCGCCGAGATTCAGGCCGTCGAGGGCGGCGTTGGTCTTCTGGATGTCCTCATAAAATGCATTGCCGGGCGCGTGCGCCGGGAAAATCTTCACCACCACGATCGCCGCCTCGGGAAACTTTTCGCGGAGGTTGTCGAGGCAGGCCTTGATCCCCCGCGCGGCCGGCTCGATGCCCGTCTCCGGCGTGAAGAACATGTTGTTGTTGCCGATCAGGAGCACGCAGGCCTTGGGCTCGAGGCCTGCCACGCCGCCGTGGTCGAGCCGCCAGAGCACGTTTTGCGTCTTGTCGCCGCCGATCCCGATGTTCACCGTCTTCCACTTCGGGAAGTTCTTGGCCCAGGTCGGGCCCCATTGCTGCGTGATGCTGTCGCCGACGAGGAGCACGTCGATCGGGCCCTTCGCCGCCTCGGCGGTCTTCACGAGCCCGGCATGGAAGTCGAGCCAGGCCGTGCCTCCCCAGAACCCGGCCGAGGGCGTCACGGGCCACAGGTCGGGTTTGTGCTGCGTGGCTTCCGAACCCGGCCGCCTTTCAAACTCCGCCTTGAGCACATAGGCCCGCTCGTCGTCGGTGAGCGGCCAGCCGGTCCGCTGCGGATCCATCGCGCCGGAGTTATAGGGCGCGTAGGCGTATTCGAGCGCCGAAACATCCTGCGACCACAGGGCCACGATCAGCGCGACAAGACTCAAACGTATGCACTGCACGACGCAATCTCCTCGGGGTTGACACGATCCCAGACAATCGACGCTACCCCCGCGCAGGCCGCGGCATGAGTCGCAATTTTGGCCACAGGGCCGTCTGGCCGTGGTTGCATGCGCCCGTCAGGGCGCGAGATCAAGCGTCACGGTCGCATGATCGGCGTCGATCGTCGCGGAGAGTCCGCTGGTTTTCACCGATGCGTATTTCTCCGGCAGCAACGACCTGAATCCAGCGGAGTTGCCTTGGGCGTCGTAGAGTTCCTCCTGCGAACTCACGGCCACGTTGTATGCACCGGGCTTCACGACCACCCGAAATCGCCCAGCGGTGACCCGCCCGGTGCCTGCCATTCGGCCATCCTCTTCGACGAACTGCACCACGCCCTTGGGAATCGACTCGCCCGCGAGGGAGAGCGTGCCATCGACGGTGATCGCTCCGGGAGGGCCCGCGGGCCGGCAACCGACGACTGCAACAGCCGCGCTACCCCATGCAACAGCCGGCCACAGCGGCCGCAGCCACTTGACAGCTCGGCGAGTCATGGCGCACTCACGTTTTGACCGTCGCGCCGATCGCCGAGGCGGTTGTAGACGTCGAACTGGATCCAGTCCTCGAGAAACCGCACCGAGCCATCGCCAAAACAGAAAAATGCGCCGCCGGGATGGTTGCTCGCGGCGATCGTGGCGTTGACCGTCGAATTGTCGTTGGTCACGTCGAGGTTCGGGCTGTTGATGGTGTTCTGGGTGGAGACGCCATAGGATTCGGCCCCGGCGATCCCGCCGTAACTCGTCCATTCAGGCCGCCGCTCGGCGACCATGATCGTCTTGGCGAGGCCGTCGGTCACATCCTTGAACTTGCATTGAAACCTGCTCTGGATTCCGAACATCCCGGGATTCATCGAGGCCTGCGGTTTCGTGCCCATCGTCGCCGCCCCGCATCCAGGTTCGTTGACATAGACATTGCAATACGAGGGCGACCCGGCCGCTGAACAGTCGGTGGTCGCGCCGCCGCTCTGCTGCGGCCCGCACATCGTGGCGTAGCACGACGGCGCCGTCGGCGCACCCGCCCCGGTAACAAAATACCGGAAGCCCGCATACGTGCCCGACGTCCGCAGCGTCACCGACGCAGGGTTGCTTGGACACGCCTGGTGCGGGAAGGGCCTCGAGATCAAAAACCCACGGTTGGCGGTGGCATTGAGGTTCAGGGTCTTGTTGAGCGAGTCGTAGACCTCCTGAAATTCGATATACGGCATGATGGCCACGTTCCAGTTCGTCCAGGGAGGATTGGTGCCGGTGCCGAGGATTCCTGAATTGATCATGTTGGCCGCGGCGCAGCCGTCGCCGAGTGTGATCTGCGACGTACAGGGCAGTTTCCCCTTGGCATCATTGTGGTTGTGGAGTGCGAGGCCGATCTGCTTGAGCTTGTTCGTGCACGAACTCCGCCGGGCCGATTCGCGGGCCGCCTGCACGGCCGGCAAGAGCAGGCCGACGAGCACGCCGATGATCGCGATCACGACCAACAGCTCCACGAGCGTGAAGCCCTTCGCGAACGGACGGATGCCAGGCCTGATCGATGCGGGCACGAAAAACCCCCGGAAAGGAACTGCAGACGACCTCTGAATCCTAGACCCCGCCCGCTCTCACCGCCCGTCGAATGTTTATCTACACGAAAGGCGGTTCGCCCACAAAAAAGCCGACTACTGCGCGGAAAACAGGTCACTCGTGGCGACGGCGTGGATGAGCGAGCGGACTCCGTAGTCGTCGGCTTTGGTGGACGCGACGATCGCCTCGACCGCCTTGCGGTCGGCATAGGAAACGTCGGCGCCGGTGGCGTAGCGCACGAGGTGGCTCACGAGGCCGCGGGCGATCACGTGCGGCCGGCCGGCGACATAGTCGCGAAATGCCTCGATCCCGGCGAACGCCTTGCCGTTGGGAAGCCGGCCCGAATCGTCCACCGGCGGGCCGAGCTTGAACCGGGCGTGGAGGACCAGCGGCAACGGCGGGGGCGGATCCCCCTTGCCGGCGACTCGGTAGCGGGTGCGGTAGCCGCCGACGGGATCGAAGCACTCGAGCGCGAACCCCGGCGGATCGATCTTCGCGTGGCAGGCGGCACAGGCGGCGTCGCTTTGGTGGCGTTTGAGCTGCTCCCGGATCGTCGTCGTGCCGCGGGTGTCGGGATCGATCGCGGAGATGCCCGGCGGGGGCGGCGGGGGCGGCGCGTTGAAGAACCGGTCCATCACCCACTTGCCGCGGGTGACGGGCGACGTGACCGTGCCGTTGGCTGTGAGCTTGAGGATCGCCGCCTGCGTCAAGAGCCCACCGCGATGACTGTCCTTCGGGAGCGACACCCTGCGGGCTGCGCAGCCCTCGACGCCCTTGACGCCGTAGTGCTCGGCGAGCCGCTGCGTGAGGATCGCGAAGTCGGAGTCGGCGAGCACCTTCACGGGCTCGTTCTTCTCGATGCACTCGCGGACGAAGCCGCGCGTCTCCGCGAGCATCCCCTCGCGCAACAGCCAGGAATACTCCGGGTAGAGCTGCCCGTCGGGCATCGTCTCGTCGATCTTCTCGAGTTCCAGCCACTGGCTCGTGAAGTCCTCGATAAACCGCTCACTCCGCTCGTCGGCGAGGAGACGGTCCACCTCGGCGCGCACGACGTCGCGGCTGGCGAGCGTGCCGTCGGCCGCCGCGGCGAGAAGCCGCTCGTCGGGCGGCGAGTTCCACAGCCAATACGAGAGCCGCGAGGCGAGCGCGAAGAGGTCGCGACCCGGCCCGTCGGCGAGACGATCGGCCGGATGAAACAGGAACTCGGGGCTCGAGAGCACCGCCACGTAGGCCCGGCGCATCGCGTCCTCGAAGCAGTCCTGGGCGGCCAGCCGCCGTTCCACCAACGACACGTAGGGATGCAACTCGGCGTCTGACACGGGGCGGCGGAACGCCCGCGGCAGAAACTCCCCGAGCAGGCGGCGGGCGGCGGCGAGCGGCTCCTTCGCCTGCACCGTCTCGAGCGGCGGCGACCGCTCGGAGGGCGGGAGATCATACAACTTCGGCCGGAACGGGCCGGGGGTATCGTGGAGCGGTTCGCGGGCCGGTGGACGAACACCGGCGGCAGGATCGAACCGCTTGATCGGCAGGTTGCCGAACAGCCGCCGGTGGCTCTCCGGTGGCCACTTCGGGTTGAGCGGGCCCTCGATCTCGAACCAGTCGAGCGCCACGCCGTCGCCCACGTGGCCCGCCGTCTGGCCGCCATTGGGCCAGATGTGCGCCC
>RFUD01000110.1 GCA_009923125.1 Planctomycetia bacterium | reverse complement strand
CAGGCCGCCGTACCACGCAAGCACATCGCCTTCCTCCACGGGAACCGAGTAGGTCCTCGACACCTCGACCGTGATCGGCAGCAGGCTCTGCGGCCATGCCCAGGCGGTGGCGAGCCCGACGATCACCCCGGGAACGGTGATCCAGTCGGGGATGACACGCTGCCGAAAGTCGATCCATGTCGCCGCCGCGAGCAGCCAGAGCAGGGCCATGTGCGCGAGACAGCGGACCACGGCCGCGGCTCCGCTGCCCGCCGCGGTGGCACCGGCGAGACGAACCTCCCACCACCAGAGGAGGCCGGCGAGACAGGCGGCCCCTGCCGAGACCGTCGCGGCAAACCGGGGCGTCACGGGGAGGTCCTCGGTCGCGCGGTACCAGGCGTCCGCGGCACGGGCGAGGAGGCGGCCGAGCCACCATCCGAGCGCGACGACGACGACCCCGCCCACCGGCGACCCGGCCCAGGCACTGACCACGTCGGGGATCATGCCGTCTTCCCTCCGCGGTCCGCCGCATCGACGCGGCCCATGAGCCGGACGATCTCCGCGGCCACGTCGGCGGGGGTGCGCCCGCCGGCGTCGATGACCCAATCGGCGCAGGCGCGGTACAGCGGCTCGCGCTCTCGCAGGTCGGCCTCCACCCCGGCGATCACGTCGCGGCCGCCGAGCGCCGGCCGGCGTTGCAGCGTGGACGGGTCGGCGGCCAGACGGGCACGGATCGTTTCGGCGGGGCAGTCGAGCCAGGCCACCGGGCGGCCCGACCCTCGCAGGAGCCGGCGATTCGACTCCCGCAGGACCGCACCGCCCCCCGTGGCGAGGACCCCCGGGAACTCCGTCAGCAGGATCGTGAGCACCTCCGCCTCGGCGTCACGAAACACCGCCTCGCCACGGCGCTCGACGAGCGCCGCGATCGAGCACCCCAACCGCTCCTCGAGCGCCGCATCGGCATCGACCCACGGGACGGCCAACCGTTCGGCGAGCAGCCGGGCGACGGTGGTTTTTCCCGTGCCGCGATAGCCGATGAGCGTGAGAATGGGCATGACCGGGGTATGCAGGCTGTGTTATGTCGGCTGTTTTGCCGATGCCGTCGCCCGCTTCAGGGCTTCCCGCATCACGTGCAGGGGCGGTTCGCGATCGTGCCAGATGCGAAACTGGATCGCGGCCTGCCGGACGAACATGTCCACCCCGGTGACGATCCTGCAGCCGATGGCCCGCGCCTCCTTCACCAACAGCGTGTTCTCGGGATTGTACACCGTGTCGAACACGACCATGTACGGCCGCAGGGAATCCTTGTCGAACGGGGTCTCGTCGACGTTGGGATGCATGCCGACGGGCGTGGCGTTGACGAGGCAGTCGTAGGGAAGCCGGTGTCGGGCGTTCCAGTCCACGGCCTTGCAGCCGACATCCGCGGCGATTTTCTTCGACCGCTCGAGCGTCCGGGAGGCGATCGTCACGTCCACGCCGCGCTTGCGCAGGGCGAAGGCGACCGCCCGGGCGGCTCCGCCGGCCCCCAGCACGAGCGTCTTCTTCACACCCAGACCGTCGGCGGCCCCATCCTGCTCCGCGAGGGCCGCCTCCAAGCTCTCGACCGCGGCCGTCGCATCGGTGTTGAAGGCTGCGACGCCGTCGGAATCGAAGGCCAGCGTGTTGGCCGCGCCGATCGCGGACACGAGTTCGTCGGGACGGGTCGCATGCGGGATCACCGCTTCCTTGTGTGGGATCGTCACGCTCAGGCCCGCGAGCGGCCAGCGCCCGGCGGCCCCGAGAAACTCGCCGATCTGCTCCGCCGGAACCCGAAACGGCAAATACACCGCGTCGATCTCCGCGGCGGCCAGCGCCGCGTTGTGGACCACCGGACTGAGGCTGTGGGCCACCGGGTCGGCCACGACGCCGTAGATCCGGGTCCGGGGGGTGATCGAGTCGTAGCGGTAGAGATCCCGCATCTGCCGCCAGCCGATCTGTCCGGGAGCGAGGACACGGTCGTCGTGGAACGTGGCGAACGTGAAGGGGGCTCCCGCCCGGCCGGCCAGCACCCGGGTGGGCATGCCGATGTCTCCCATGCATACACCCACGGTGGGAATGCGGCTCGACCGCACCAGGTCGAGCATCCGCAGGTTGTCGATCGGGTGGTTCGCCATCGTCGCGATCTTCACGATGTCGGCGTCCATGCCCGCCAGCCGCTTGTGGATGCCGGCCAGGTCCGGCGGCGTCTTGTGGAAGTCGTGGTGGCTGACGATCCGCTTCGTCGCGCCGTAGCGGGGCACCTTGGCGGCGATGTCGTCCTCCAGGTCGACGTATTCCGCCCCCTCCACGATCGCGGTGCGGAGCACGAGCAGCCGCTCCTCCTCCGACTTCTCCCACCGACCGCCGTCGGCGGCGCGACGGCAGGTCGCGATCACCGGGCAGGGCCGGTCGTGCAGCAGCCGCTTCACCTGCACGTTGCCCTGGATGTAGTCGAGCCTCAACTCCACGAGTCGGATGCCGTTCTCGGCGAGATGTTTGTGCTCCGCGATCACATGCCGATGGCGGCCGCGACCGATGCTCACGCAGATCATGGACGACTCCAGGGAGGGGGGGACGCGGGCGGCGTTGGATCAGGTGCGTCGGAACTGCCGGTCGAGTTCCTGGCGTGACAGGGTCAGGGATGTCGGTCGGCCGTGGGGACAATGATGCGAGTCCTGCACCATCCGGCGGTCGCGCACGAGCGCGTCCACCTCCGCCTGCGAGAGCGGATCGCCCGCCTTGATCGCCGCCTTGCAGGCCAACCCATGGAGAATTTCGTCCACGAGCATGCCCGGCGCGGTCGCCGCGGCGGCCAGCCGGCCGAGCACCTCGCGAACGAGCGCCGCGGCCGACACATCGCCGGCGAGCGCCGGTTTCGAGCTGACGATCACGGTGCCGCCGCCGAAGGGCTCGACCCGCATGCCGGCCCGGGCCAGCGCCGGGGCGTGCTCGTCGACGAGTTCGAGTTCCGACGACGACAGTTCCACCGTCTCGGGAATCAGGAGCTGCTGCACCTCGAGCGAGCCCGCGGATACCGCCTCGCGGAGCCGCTCGTAGAGCACACGCTCGTGCAACGCGTGCTGATCGATGACCTCGATCCCGTCGGGGCTCTCGACCACGAGGTACCGGTCGTGCATCTGGACCGCCATCTCGCCCGCCAGCGACTCGAGCGGGCCGCCCGCGTCGGACCATGGGCCGGGGCGTGGCACGGTCGCCGGGGTCGGCGCGGCCGCGGGGTTGACGGCCATCGGGAAGGACGGGAACGGAACGAAGCCCGCCCGCGGGGCGGCCGGCAGAGCGGCCCGCGGTTGGCCCCAGGCCGCGGCGGGCGGCTCCAGCGGGGCCGACAAATTGGTGGCCAGGAACTGCGTCCGCAGCGTCGAGAGCACGAGCCGGTAGAGACGTGCAGGATCCCGGAACCGCACCTCCATCTTCGCCGGATGCACGTTCACATCGACGCAGTCGGGCGGGAGTGCGAAGGCCAGGAACACGATCGGCTGCCGCCCCGTCAGCAGCAGCCCGCGGTATCCCTCCTGGACGGCGTGGAGGATCGAACGGTCGCGGAACGGCCTGCCGGCGACGAACAGGTGCTGCAACCGCCCGCTCGCCATGTCATCGTCGGGCCGCCCGACGAATCCGCTGACCTGCAGGTCTCCATCCCGGCCCTCGACCTCGATCAGGCGGTCGGCCAGCCCGTTGCCGAACAGCGACCCGATCCTGGTCCGCCAGGCCGCGTCGGCGGGCAGATCGTGGACGCGCCGGCCGTTGTGCTCGAGCGTCATCGCGACGCGGGGATGGGCCAGCGCCGTCCGCACGAACGCCTCGGCGGAGTGCGACCACTCCGTGGCCGCCGCCCGCAGGAACGCCCTGCGGGCCGGCACCTTCGCGAACAACTGGTGCAGCTCGACCGTCGTGCCGACGGGGACGCCGCACGGCGCCACCTCGCTGCGACGGCCGTTGTCCACCTCGATCTCGGCCCCCGCCTCGGCCCCGGCGGTCCGCGAGCGAATCACGAGCCTGCCCACCTCACCGACGCTCGCCAGGGCCTCGCCCCGAAACCCGAGCGTCTCGATCCGTTCGAGATCCTCGGCCAGCCGCAGCTTGCTCGTCGCATGCGGGGCGACCGCCAGCGGCAGGTCCTCGGGCTCGATCCCGCAGCCGTCGTCCACGACCCGCACCAGGCCGATGCCACCCTGATCGAGGGACACGTCGATCCGCGTAGGTCCGGCGTCGAGCGCGTTCTCGAGCAGTTCCTTGACCACGCTGGCGGGACGCTCCACCACCTCGCCGGCGGCGATCCGGTTGACGACCGACACCGGCAGTGTGTGGATCCTTCCCATCCGCTTCCCGGGGCCGGCGGCCGCGCTCACGACAGCTGGAATTCCTTGATCTTGCGATACAGCGTCCGCTCGCCGATCCCGAGAAGCTCTGCAGCCTGCTCCCGGTTCCCGCCGGTGAGCTTCAACGTCTCGCCGATGAACAGCCGCTCGATCTCCTCGAGCGGCCTGCCCACGAGGTCCGCCAGACCCGTCGGACGCCCGGGCCCGGGCTCGGCCGTCGGCGTCACCGGCTCCAGTTCGACGGGCAGGTCGTCCACGTCGAGCGTCTCGTCGCAATCGACGACCACCATGCTCTCGATGACGTTCCGCAGCTGCCTGACATTGCCGGGCCAGCCGTAGCCCCCGAGCTTCATCCGGGCGGCGAGCGACATCCCCTTGATCGTCTTGCCATGCCGCTTGGCGAACTGACGCACGAAGTGCTCGATGAGCAGGGGGATGTCGGCGGCACGCTCGCGCAGCGTCGGGATCGCGATCGTCACCACCTTCAGCCGATGGTAGAGGTCGCTGCGAAACACGCCGCTGGAGATGGCCTCCTCGAGGTTCCGATTCGTCGCGGACAGGAGCCGCACGTTCACCTGGACCGGCGTGTTCGAACCGACCCGCGTGATCTGCCCGGACTCGAGCACCCGCAGGAGCTTGATCTGCGTCGCCATCGGCATGTCTCCGACCTCGTCGAGAAACAGCGTTCCGCCGTTGGCATACTCGAACTTTCCCACCCGATCGCTCGACGCGTCGGTGAACGCCCCCCGGATGTGCCCGAACAGCTCGCTCTCCAGGATGTTCTCGCTGAGCGCCGCGCAGTTCAACGCCACGAAGGCCTTGTGCTTCCGGGGGCTGTTCTGGTGGATCGCCTGGGCGACGAGTTCCTTCCCCGTGCCCGTCTCCCCCTGGATCAGCACCGTGGCGTCGGTCGGTGCGATCCGCTTGAGCCGCTCGACGAGGGCCAGCATCTGCGGGCTCGACCCCACCACCCCCTCGAAGCCGAACTTCTCGTCCAGCCGACGGTTGAGCTCGAGGTTCTGCCGCTTCAGCCGCACCCCCTCCGAGGCCTTCTCGACCGCAGCCCGCAGTTGGCCCAGGTCGAGGGGTTTCTGCAGGTAGGTGAAGGCCCCCTGTTGCATGGCGGCCACCGCCGAGGGCACGGTGCCATGACCGGTCACGACGATCACCTCCGTGTCCGCCGAGGCTTGCTTGGCCCGCTCGAGAATCTGCAGGCCACCGATGTCGTTCATCATCAGGTCGGTCACCACGACGTCGAACGACTCGAGGGCGATGCGTTTGGCCCCCTCCGAACCGCTGCCGGCCACCACGCACTGGTAGCCCATGCGGCTCAGGCCCTCGCCGACGGTGCGGGCGTGCAGGATGTCGTTGTCCACGACGAGAACCCGCACGCTTCCCTGGGGACCTTGATGATCGTCGGGGGCGGGCGCAGCGGGGGATTCACGGAGTGCGGCCATGCAGGGGATCGTACGAGGCGGCGCCGGGGCCCGTCCAGTTCCTGCCGTTAGCGGGGCGCCGGGCGGACCGTCGGCAGCCGCGGGGGAGCGGGCAGCCAGATCGTGACCTTCGTGCCACGGCCCGGCGCGCTCTCGACGTCGATCGTGCCCCCGTGGGCCTCCACGATCTTCCGGGCCGTGGGCAGCCCCAGCCCCGATCCGCCCTGCTTCGTGGTGTAGAACGCGCGAAACACCTTCGCCAGCGTCTCCTCGTCCATGCCCGGCCCGGTGTCGATCAGTTCCAGCGCGACGCCGAGCCCCTTCGACCGCGTCCGCACGACGAGCTGTCCGCCCCCCTCCATCGCCTGCACCGCGTTGATGAGCAGATTCAGCACCGCGGATCGCAGCGTCTCCCGGTCGAGCCGCACGTTGGGCAGCTCCGGATCGAGGTAGCGGATGATCTCCACGCCCGCATCGCGGGCCTGCGGGGCGAAAAAGTCGAGCAACTGCTCGATCTCGGCATTCAGGCTCCCGGGCTCGAGGGCCAGCTTCTCCTGCCGGGCGAAGTCGAGGAAGTCACCGAGCAATTTCTGCAGGCGGTCGCACTCGTGTCTCACGAGCTCGATCTTCGCCTTCGCGCGTCGGTCGCGCTGCTTCGTGGGGGACTCCGGGTCGGTGTTCTCGAAGTCCTCCGCCAGCAGCTCCATGTTGAGCCGGATCGTGGACAGCGGATTGCGGATCTCGTGCGCGAGGGCGCCCACGAGAGCCGCGAATTCCGCATACGTCTCCGCCCGCGAGCGGGCCGACTCGTCATCCGACGACATGGCCGACTCCGGTGACCGTGCGGATATCCCTCGATGCCGACCGGCCGCCTACGACGGGGTCTGCCCACCGCCCTCGGCCAGCTCGCGCATCGCCACCTTGCGGCTCAACTTGACGCGATCCTGGTCGTCCACCGCGATCACTTTCACCCGCATGACGTCGCCGACCCGGCAGACGTCGGCGACGCTCGAGACGTAGTCGTCCGACAGCTCGCTGATGTGACACAGGCCGTCCTTGCCCGGGACGAGTTCCACGAAGGCGCCGAAATCCTTGATGCTCGTGACCCGACCCTCGTAGATCCTCCCGACCTGGATCGAGGCGGTCAGTGCCTCGACCTTGGCCATGGCCGCCATCGCCCCCTCGGCGTCGTGGCTGGCCACCGTCACCGTGCCGTCGTCCTCCACCTCGATGCTGGCGCCGGTGGATTCCTGGATCGCGCGGATGGTCTTGCCGCCCGGACCGATGAGCAGGCCGATCTTTTCGGGATTGATCTGCGTCCGCAGGAGCCGCGGCGCCCACGTCGAAATCTCCGACCTTGGCCGGCGGATCGCCGTGAGCATCGTGCGCAGGATCTCGAGCCGGGCCTCCCGCGACTGCCGCAGCGTCGCCTCGATGATCGCCGGCGAGATGCCGTCGATCTTGAGGTCGAGCTGGATGCCGGTGATGCCGTTTTGCGAACCGGCGATCTTGAAGTCCATGTCGCCGTAGTGATCCTCGTCACCGATGATGTCGGTGAGGAGCACCCACTGCTGCTC
>RFUD01000109.1 GCA_009923125.1 Planctomycetia bacterium | reverse complement strand
GGAAGTTGAAGCGATGCAGGTCACAGACCTTGCCGGCGAGGCCAGTCTCGGTGTGGGCGGGCTCCACCTCGTGCCAGCGGGCGACGAGCCGCTCGAGCAGGTCGTCGATCGCGGCGGTGGTCATCGGTGCGGTGGTGGGGCTGGGCATCGCTCGGGTCTCCGGGAAGGATGAAACGCGGTGGTGGTCGTCGGGATTGGACGGGGTCAGGCGGCCTCGCGGATCACGAGACACAGGTTCGCTCCGCCGAAGCCGAACGAGTTGCTCGCGGCCACGGCCACGCGGTGCGGGCGGGCGACGTGGGGCACGTGGTCGAGCGCGCAGGCCGGATCGACGTCGTCGAGATTCACCGTGGGCGGGACGGCCTGGCGGTGGATCGCCGCCAGGCACGCCACCGCCTCGAAGGCGGCGGCCCCGCTCACCAGGTGCCCCGACATGCTCTTCGTCGAGCTCACCGGCAGGCCGTCGGCCGCCGCGCCGAACGCCAGCCGGATCGCCCCGGCCTCGGCCGCGTCACCCACGGGCGTGCCGGCGGCATGGGCGTTGACGTAATCGACTTCGGCCGGCCCGACGCCCGCATCGGCGAGCGCCAGCGTGATCGCCCGGGCGGCCTGCGCAGGATCGGTGCACGGCGTGACCATGTGATGGGCGTCGCTCGACATGCCGACGCCGGCGAGTTCGCCGTAGACCCGGCCACCGCGGCGACGCGACGCCGGCTCGCGTTCGAGCACGAGGAACGCGCCCCCCTCGGCCATCACGAAGCCGTCTCGCTGGCGGTCGAACGGCCGCGACGCCTTCGCCGGGTCGTCGCTGCGGCGCGACAGCGCCCGCAGGTTGTAGAAGGCGGCGATCGCCGTCGGGCTGAGGATGTCGCAACCGCCCACGAGGCAGGCATCGACCCGTCCCGCGGCGAGCCACGCACGGCCGAGCGCGATCGCATAGCCGCTCGACGCACAGGCGGCAGCCACCGTCACGGCCGGCCCGGCGATGCCCAGCCGCCGCGCCATCCGCTGCACGAGCGCCTCGTCGCGCCGCGGCTCGAACACCCGCGTGCCGCCCGCGTGGAAATCGAGCTCCCAGGTCTTGAGTTGCTCGGCCCCGACCCCGAGCACGAGTCCGATCCGGTCGGCCGCGACCGCTCCCGCCAGTCGGGCGTCGGCGAGCGCCGCCGCGGCCGGGGCGAGGCAGAGCCGCTCGAGGCGGTCGAGCGCGGCGAACTCGTCGGCGTCCCATGCGGGTGGAACCGGGATCGACATCACCGGGCCCGCGAACTGCCGCGCCTCGCGAGCTCCCTGCGCGGCGGCGATCTCCCGGATGCCGGACCGGCCCGCGAGCAGGTTGTCGGCGACCTCGGCGAACGACGTGCCGAGCGGCGACACGACGCCCAACCCGGTGATGGCCACGGCGCGGCCGGGCGACGGCATCGTGTCCATCAGGCCGCCTCCCGCCGGACGTGGGGCGGCGCCGCCACGGCAACCGCGGCCGGGGCGGTGATCCGAATCTCGGCACCCCACGGACAGATGTGCGACCACGAGGCGATGACGCCGCCGTCACCGGCGAGCGCGAGTGCCGCGGTGAACGCGGCGAGTCCGGGGCCGGGGCCGGAGGCTGCCGCCGGTTCGCAGCCGCGCTGCGTCGCCGACCGCAACGTGAGCCCGATGCCCACGGGCTCGGCGGCGGTGCACGGGGCAAGCGCGAGCGCGAGCGCCCTGCACAGGGGATCGTTGCCCGGCCTGCCGGCCGCATCGAGCACCGGCTCCTCGTCCCACTCCGTGAGCACGAGCCACAGGCGGTCACAACCGGCCGTCTGCACGAGCGACAGGGCGGTGAACAGGCCTTCGGAGAGCGCCTCCGGGCCGCCGCTCGTGCCGAAATTGGGACCGTGCATCCCCAGCGCCACGCTCACGGCGCTGGCGAGCGCGTGGAGCGAGCACTGCGGCACGACGTGGGGCGAGACGGCGACGTCGCCGGCCGTCGCCACCTGCGCGAGCGTCTGGGCCGCGGTGATTCGCCCCGCCAGCCTCGGCGCGGCGATCACGCCGTCGCGGGCGAGCGATCGCGGGGCCGCCGACTCGCAGGCGAGCGCCTCGAGCACGGCCCGCACGCCGACGACCGTCTGCTCGTCGCAATGGCGGAGGAATCGCGGCGGCAGGGCGGGGGCGCCCACCGGCACCGGCACGTCGCGCAAGGCCTGGATCTCCGACAGCGGCACCTCCACGACGGCATGCCGCTCGAGGACGCACGCGGGCCGCACCGGGGGCTCGAACGGCAGCGTCTGCATCACGCCCTCGCCTCCGTTCAGGCCGCCTGCCGTCCGACCTTCGTCGCGATCTTGGCGTCGAGCATCGTGAGCAGGTCGCCCACGGTGTTGATTCCCTCGAGCAGTTCCGTCTCGATCTGGATGCCGAACCGGCTCTCGATGTGGAGGACGAGCCCCGCCATGTCGAGCGAGTCGAGGTTCAGCCCCTCGCGGAGCGACGTCGAGTCTTCGAGCATCGGGTAGGATTCGCCGGTCTCCTTCTCGAGGAGTTCGAGCACGATCGCGGATAGTTCCTTGCGGTCCATGGACAAAGGGCCCTCCGGAAGTGGGTTGGGGGCGGGAGGATAGCCGATGCCCGAAGCCGAACGAAGCCCAAAAAGCGGCCTCAAAAGCCGTCTGTTTCAGGAGCCGTTCGGCATCTGGACCCAGCGCGCGATCGCGGTGGCGACCGCCGTGTACACCGCCGTGCTCGTGTTCACGACCCACTACCCGAAGCCCGAGGACCTGCTCGGTCGCAAGCTTCCGCCCGACAAGCTGATGCACTTCGGGGCGTATGCCGTGCTCGGGGTGCTCGCCGCCCTCGTGCTGCGGTCGCGGGGCCGGCTGGTGGGCCGGTATGCGCCGCTGCTCGGGGCGGGGCTGGCGGGCTGGGCCGCGCTCGACGAGGCCACGCAGCCGCTCTTCGGCCGCGCCGCCGAGCCGCTCGACTGGGTCTGCGACGTGATCGGCCTGGCCCTCGGCATCGCCGCCGTGGTGATCACGAACCACCTCTGGCGCCAGGCCCGGAGGGCCGGGTGAGCACCAGGCGACGGACGTCGCCCAAGGCGAGGGCGGCAGGATGCCGCGCCCTTACCGTGCTCTGTCGCGCCAGGCCCGGAGGGCCGGGTGAGCACCAGGCGACGGATGTCGCCCAAGGCGAGGGCGGCAGGATGCCGCGCCTCGCCGTGTCAATAGTTCGGCGTGGGCGCGCGGTAGTCGCCGATGTTCACCGAGCGGAACCAGTCGATGGTCTTCGCCAGCCCCTCGCGCAACGGCACCTTCGGCTCCCATCCCAGCCGCTGCTTCGCCAGCGTGATGTCGGGCCGGCGCCGCTCGGGGTCGTCCACCGGCAACGGCTTCTCGACGAGCGGCGACGTCGAGCCGGTGAGTTCGAGCGTCAGTTCCGCCAACTGGCGAATCGTGAACTCGCCCGGATTGCCGATGTTCACCGGGCCGACGAAGTCGTCGGGGCCGTTCATCATCCGGATGATCCCTTCGACGAGATCGTCGCGGTAGCAGAAACTGCGGGTCTGGGAACCACTGCCGAAGATCGTGATCGACTCGCCGGCGAGGGCCTGGCGGATGAAGTTCGACACCACGCGGCCGTCGTAGGGATGCATCCGCGGGCCGTACGTGTTGAAGATCCGCACGATCCGCACGTTCACGCCGTTCGCGCGATGGTAGTCCATGAACAGCGTCTCGGCCGCCCGCTTGCCCTCGTCGTAGCAGGCGCGGGGGCCGATCGGGTTCACCGCGCCGCGATAGCTTTCCGGTTGCGGATGCACCTCGGGATCGCCGTACACCTCGCTCGTCGAGGCCTGGAGCACCTTCGCACGGCACCGCTTCGCCATGCCGAGCACGTTGATCGCCCCCATCACGCTCGTCTTCATCGTCTTGATGGGGTTGTACTGATAGTGGCCGGGCGCGGCCGGGCAGGCGAAGTTGTAGATCTCGTCCACCTCCAGCCACAGCGGGTGGATGACGTCGTGCCGCAGCAGTTCGAAGTTGCCGCAGCCGAGCAGGTGGGCCACGTTCGTCTTCTGGCTGGTGAAGAAGTTGTCGACGCAGATCACGTCGTGCCCCATCGCGACGAGCCGCTCGCAGAGATGGCTGCCGAGGAATCCGGCGCCGCCGGTGACGAGAATCCGCTTGAGCGAGGGCATCGACGTTTCCCGGAGGCGAGGAAGGGCCGCGGGGCGACTTTCCGCGGTTTCCGAAGGATGGTACCGTACCGGCCGTGTCGAACGAAATCAGCCGCCGCCGCGTCCTGCAATCAGCCGCTCTCGCGGCAGCCGCCGGTGGCTTCGTCCCCGCTTCAGGAGCCTCGCCCGTGCCGCTCAAGGGAAACATCAACCATTCGATCGTCTACTGGTGCTTCAACGTCGCCGGCGACAAGTGGGACATGGAGCGGATGTGCGAGGTCGCGAAGGGGCTCGGCGTGAAGTCGATCGAGCTCTCCGATCCCGACACCTGGCCCACGATGGCCAAGCACGGCATCACGAGCGCCATCGCGATGAACGGCATGCCGGGCGCGCCGTTCATGAAGGGGTTCAACAACCCCCGGTACCACGAGGAGGTGATCTCCCGCACCACCCGCACCATCGACCTCTGCGCCGACAACAAGATCCCCGCGGTGATCGGGTTCACCGGCTACAAGTTTCGCGATGCCGAGGATCCCACCAGCGGCGAGATCACGCTCGACGAGGGGGCCGACAACTGCGTCCAGGGCCTCAAGCAGATCGCCGCCCACGCGGAGAAGAAGGGCGTGACGATCTGCCTCGAGCACCTCAACACGCGCGACGACACGCACCCGATGAAGGGACACCCCGGCTACCAGGGAGACGACGTCGACTACGTGGCGAACATCGTCCGTCGCGTCGGCTCGCCCCGCGTGAAGCTGCTGTTCGACCTGTATCACGTGCAGATCATGAACGGCGACCTGATCCGCCGGCTCGAGCAGTGCAAGGACGTGATCGGCCACATCCACACCGCCGGCAATCCGGGCCGCGGTGAACTCGACGAGAACCAGGAGATCGCCTTCCCGGCCACGATGCGGAAGCTCGTGTCGATGGGCTACACGGGCTCAGTCGGGCACGAGTTCATCCCCACCCGCGACCCGCTCGCCGGCCTCCGGCAGGCGGTGAGCGTGTGCGACGTGTGACGACGGGCCACAAGGCCCGTCGCATGGACGGGGCTGGAGCCCCGTCCCCACGCACGCCTCCTACCGCACGAGCACGATCCTGACATCGGCCACGTTCGTGCCGGTGGGGCCGGTGCGGACGAGGCCGCCGGCCTCCGTGAGCAGCGGATGGGCGTCGCAGCGGGTGAGGGCCGTCGTGAGGGCGGCGGCGTCGATCGATGCCGCCACGGCCGCGTCGATCACACCCCCGGCCGCGTCGGTCGGACCATCTTCCCCGTCGGTGCCGATGCTCGCGATCACGAGTCCCGCCGGCCAGTCGCCGGCCAGCCCGCGCACCGCGGCGAGCGCCGCCAGCACCGTCTGCTGATTGCGTCCCCCGACGCCGTGGTCGGCGGGCACGCGCACGACCGCCTCGCCGCCGGCGATCACCGCCCGCGGACGGCCGTCGCGGGCCGCCTCGGTCGCCCGCTCCAGGGCCCGCCGCGCGAGCCGCTGACCGACCTCCTCGGCCGGGTCGCCGTCGGTCGCCGCGTCGATCGCCACCTCGTAGCCGAGCCGCCAGGCGACCGCCGCCGCCGCCTCGACCGCGGTGGCATTGTCACCGAGGAGCAGGTGCTCGACGCGGCAGCCGCGCGGCGTCGTCCAGCCGGCCGGGCCGCCGGGCTCGAGGCAGGGACCCGACGCGATCACCGACAGGTCGCTGCCGATGACGTCCGACAGCACGAGCGCCACGAGCCGCCCCGCGGTGCACGCCCGTGCCAGGCCGCCCCCCTTCACGACACTCATCTCCCGCCGGGCCGCGTTGAGCGTGGCGATGTCGGCTCCCGCTTCCGAAAGCCCGCGCGTGCGGGCGATCTTTTCGGCGAGCGACACGCCGGGACGCGGTGCCGCGATCAGCGCCGAGCCACCCCCGGTGATCGCCGCGAGCACGAGATCGCGGGGCCCCAGCCGGCCGATCATGGCGAGCATCTCCCGCGTGGCGTCGACCACGGCGGGCGTCGGCAGATTCACCCCGGCGGGCCGCGTCTCACGGACCTCGATCCGCTGCAGCCGGCGGCCGCAGCCGGCGGGCACGCTCACGAGCCCCGCGACGTCGTGCCGCGAGAGCGCGTCGGGGCCGAGCGCCGCCTCGATGCCGGCCGCCAGTCCGGCCGCGGCCTTCCCGCCGCCGATCACGACGACCCGCTCGGCCGCCGTGACGCGGTCGAGCAGCGGCCCGGCATGCCGCCCCACGAGGCTCCCGGGCTCGACCGCCCCGAGCGCCGCCGTCCACATCGCCTCGGCATCGCCGCGCGCGGAATGCATCAGCCCTCCGGCGGCTCGGGAAACCGCGCGGCGTTCTTCGGATCGAATCGCGACAGGTCGATGCCGCCCCGCGCCTCCTCCTCGAGCAGCTTGACCCGCATCTCGAGCCGCTCGAGCCGCCGCGCCAACAGGGCCGGGCTCTCGGCTGACGGCGCAGCGGGCTGAGGCCGCGGCACGACGGGGTAGCCGAGCTGCCGCTGGAGGGCGGCGAAGAAGAACAGCGGATCCTTGCCGCGGTTGGCCCGCGCGATCCGTCCCTCCTTCTCGCCGAACAGGATCACCCGGTCGGGCCCCATGTCCGGCAGGCCGCGGGACAGCGCGTCGCGCTTCTCGATCCGCCAATATTCCGGGCTGCGCACGTAGACCAGGTCGGCGAGATCGACGAGTCCCACCTGCCGCCCCACGGTCTCGATCCACGCCTTCCATTCGCCGTCGAAGATGTCGTCGTCGGCCACGGCGAGGAGACCGCGGGAATAGTCGAGGCGGTTCCGCGACAGGCATTCGAAGCGATAGAAGAACAGCCCTTGCGGTGTGGGCTGCTCGCCGCGGTAGGCCGCCTCGCGCTCCAGGATCGCCAGCGCCGTGCGGATGTCGAACCGCCCCGCCTCCTCCTCGGCCTCCCGCATGATGAACGTCTGGAAGGCCGCGAAGTAGTGCGGCAGCCGCGACATCGCGGTGGACAGGGTCCCGACCAGCTTCAACTCCCCGACGAGGTAGTCGATCGCCAGCGGCAGTTTCGAGGTGGCGAGCACCTCCTGTCCGATCGCGGCGAGGGCCTCCTGGGCCGCCACGCCGGCCGTGATCCGCTCGGCGAGCACCCGGAACAGGTAGGCCTGTTCGATGTATTCCTCACGATCGAGCATCACGCGGGCCCCTCCGGTCCGGGTTCGCTGGCGGCGGCCGC
>RFUD01000108.1 GCA_009923125.1 Planctomycetia bacterium | reverse complement strand
CGGCGGAGGTTCCGCAGGAAGGGCACCGCCAGCATCGTGTCGCCGACGAAGCGGTTGCGCACCACGAGGATGCGACGCGGTTCGGCGGCGGTGGCGGATGGGCGATACATGCGGGATGCGACTAGCGGGCGAATCCGACGAAGAAGCTGAACAGCTGCTGGTTGTCGTAGGGGGCGTACGCCACCGGGACGGCGAAGTCGAGGGCGATCGGCGCGGGGCCCATCGCCGGCAGCGTGATCCGCAGGCCGACACCCGGGGCGACCCGCATCTGCTTGATCGAGACGTTCGACTCGACGGTGCCGAAGTCGGTGAACACGACGCCCCGCAACGTGTCGTCGGCCGTGATCGGGAACAGGTACTCGATCGTGTTGAGCCACTGGAACGGGCCGCCGATGATGGCGGCGTTCTGTGCCGCGCTCGTCGGCGAGGCGCCGTTGGCCATCTGCCGCGGGCTCGCTCCGCGGAACGTGAAGCCGCGGAGCGTGTTGTAGCCGCCGGCGAAGAAGTTGTCGTACGCGGGGGTGTCGGGACCCGACATCCCGAGCACGGAGCCGATCGACAGCACGTGGCGGCCGGAACCGTCCGCCCGCTCGTTGAGCAGGAAATACTGCCGGCCTTCGAGGATGCCGCGCGGGTAGACGAACGTGCCGATCACCTGCTCGAACTCGAACGTCGCGAGATGCCCCTGCGTCGGCAGGAACGGACTGTCGCGGGTGTCGTGGATGATGCCGCCGGAGAAGCCGTACACGGCGTTCGTGCCTTGCATCCGGCTGATCGCGGGCGTGATCAGCCGCGGATTGAACACGTCCACGCTCTCGCCCCGGAAGCCCGTGTTGACCGACAGGTCGGGGGCGAACTGGAACTGGTATCCCAGACCGACGCGGCCGCCCACGCGGGCCTCGGCCCAGTCGTAGAAGAAGCGTGTGTAGTACGAAGCACTCGTCGACAGGCCGATCCGCGTGTCGAACAGATACGGCTCCTGGAACGTGGCGGTGTACCGCTGCAACTGGGTGCCGGGGGCCGCTTCGAGCCGAAACCGCTGCCCGGCCCCGCGGAAGGCGGTGCCGTTGCGAATGTCGTCCCAGCTGCGGGGCAGCCGGAAGATGTCGAAGTTCTGCTCATCCACCACGATGTTGCCGACGAGCCCGGCGTTGGAGTTCACACCCGCACCGATCATCAGACGGCCGGTCTGCGTCTCCTCGGCGTCGACGTCCACGATCACGTAGGGCTCGTTCCCCGGGAACACCTGGAGCGGCTGGTCGGCGGCGAAGTTCGGGACCATCCCCGGCTGCGGCACGGCGCCGGGGGCGAACGGCTGGCCGGGGAAGGGCTGGCCCGCGACCGGTGGCGCGAAGGCGGGCTGCAGGCCGCCCGGCGGCACGGCCGACGGCAGCCCCGGCGGCGAGGGCTGCTGCTGGGCGACGTACACCGGCGGAGCGGCCGGAGGCGGTGCCACCGCCCGGCCGTAGTCGATCGACTCGGGGCCCGTGGGAGCCAGAGGCGCGCCCCCCCAAGCCTGCGCCGGCGGCTGACCGAATGGCTGCTGCGGAGGCTGCATCACCGGCTGCGGACTCTGCCCGCGCCACACCGTCCCGGCGACGTTCGCGGGCGCCGGCGCCGGTGGCGCCGCCATCTCACCCTCCAGCACGAGGTCGAGCACCGCGTCGCCGACGTCGTCGGGGCTCTGGCCACGGAACCCCGGCCGCGCGGGGTCGCGGGCGATCTGCTCGTTGCCGTCCTCGGCGTTCTCCGGCTTGCTGAACACGATCCTCGGTCCCTCTCCCTTGGCGGCATCGGCGAGGAACAGGCTGCTGGCCTTCAGCCGCCGCTCATCGTCGCGGAGCTTGCGGATGTCGAGGATGTCGCCGGGCCGCAGCGACAGCCGGTTGAGCACCGTGCTGTGCTTGGTGTGCGGATGCTCGCCGCGGATCCGCACGTTGATCTTGCCGACGCGATAGCGCTGCCCCTCGGTCACGTTGTAGACGATGTCGAGCTGGCCGGGCTGCTCCAGGAACCGTGGGTCGGCCCGGATGTCGGCGAACACGAAGCCGCGACCGCCGTAGATGTCGCGAATCTGCCCCAGGTCGAGGTCCATCTTGTTCTGGTTGAAGTGCTCGCCGCTCTTCAGCTTCAACTCCTCGGCGAGGAACTCGCTCTTGAACTTGCTGTTGCCGATGAACGAGACGTTTCGCACCGTGTACCGCGGGCCCTCGTTGATCACGAAGGTCAGGAGGGTCCAGTCACGGCCCGCCCCGTGGACCACCTCGAGTTCGCGGCCCACCTTGGCCTGGAAGAACCCGAGGCTGCGGTAGTAGGCGGTGAGCTTCTCGACGTCTTCGTCGATCTTCTGGCGATCGATGTCTCCGCCGAGCAGCCATAGCACCCCCGGCTTCGAACCGATCTGCGTCAAGAGACGCGCGTCGCTGGCGATCGTGTTGCCGACGAAGCTCGTCCACAGCGACTTGCGGCTGCGGCCCTCGTCGATCAGGAACACCGCCCCCTTGTCGCCCGGCTTGCCCCCCTCGACCGTGGTCACCCGGGCGGCATCGTAGCCCTTCTCGTGGTAGTACGATTCGATCCGGCGCCGGGCCTCCTCGACGACGTAGGGGTCCATCGAGTCGCCGACGTCGATCTCCGCCTTCTTGCGCAGCGTGCGGGTCGTGACCTTCTCGTTGCCGACGTATTTGACGTAGCGGAGCATCGGTCGCTCCACCACCTGGAAGATCACGACCACGCCCTCCTTCACCCGCACGTACTTCGGATGCACGTCCACGAACTTTCGGGACCGGTGCAGCGTCCGGACATCCTCCTCGATCGCCTGCGCGTCGAAGATCTGCCCGGCCCGGGTGACGAGCTTCGGCAGCTTCGACACCTCGGTGGCGTGATTGCCCTCGATCCGCACCTCGACGATCCGATTGGCCGCATCGACCGCGGCGGGAGCGGGGGGAAGCGGCTGTGGCACGGCCGCCGGGGCCGGAACGGGTGCCTGCCCGACGGCGGGCGCGGCGGCGCACAGCGTCGCGCAGGCGAGCAGCAGGGTCCGGATCGGGATGCCGGGGGCGGAAGCAACCGCGCGGGATGTCATCGACGACGCCGTGGAGGTGCGGGGGCAGAGCCACGGGTGAATACCGGCGCAGCATGGTCAGCCACAAGGCGAGAACCGCCGTGCACATGCTGCTTGACTGGCCCGCTCGATCCTCGATACTTTTCCCCATCCTGCCCGGCTTTCCAGGCCGCGGTGCATGGCATTTCCCAAGCAACCGGCTTTGCCCATGCGCCCCATGGTGATCGACCTGCGGAAGACCGACGATCCGCGGGATGTCGTCCACCGCGCGGTGCAGATGCTCGCCGAGGGCCGCGCGGTGGCCCTGCCGACCGAGACCGACTACGTCGTCGCGGCCAGCGTGCGGGATGCCGCCGCCGTGGCCCGACTGGCCGCGCTCGTGCCGGAGCGGCCGGGGGAACCGCGGTTGTCGCTGGCGCTCAAGAGCGCCGACGAGGCGCTCGACTGGGCGCCTCGCCTGAGCCCGATCGGCCGCCGGATCGCGCGGCGCTGCTGGCCCGGACCCGTCACGATGCTCGTGGCCGACGATCACCCCGAGAGCCTCGTGCATCGGCTCGCACCGTCGGCGCGGGGGGCGATCGTGGGGGACGGCCGGCTGCGGCTGCGGGTGCCCGGGCATCCGCTGCTGGCCGACTGCATGCGCATGCTCGCGGGCCCCGTCGCACTGGCGGAGCCGGCGGCGACGGGTGAATCGGCGCCCGTCACCGCCCCCGACGTGATCGCACGCGGCGGCGAAACGCTGTCGCTGGTCGTCGACGACGGCCGGTCCCGCTACGCGCAGCCCCCCTCGACGATCGAAGTCGATGATCACGGGTTCCGGGTCGTGCACCCGGGAATCGTTTCGGCCGACACGTTGCGACGACTGTCGAGCCTGATGGTGCTCTTCGTGTGCACCGGCAACACCTGCCGCAGCCCGATGGCCGAGGCGATCTTCAAGCAGCTCGTCGCCGAGCGGCTCGGCTGCGGGCCGGACGAGGTGGACCAGCACGGCGTGATCGTCGCCAGCGCGGGAATCGCCGCCTGGGGCGGCGGAGCCGCCAGCGCCGGCGCGATCGAGGCGATGCGCGAAGTCGGCGCCGACCTGACGGGCCATGAGAGCCAGCCGGTCACCGAGTCGCTCGTGCGGCAGGCGGACGTCATCTGGACGATGACGGCGGCCCACCGCGCCGCCGTGGTCGCCCAGTTTCCGGAGGCCGGCGGGCGGACGACCATCCTGTCCCCCGACCGGCTCGACGTCATCGATCCGATCGGCGGCCCGGTCGCGACGTACCGCACGTGCGCCGAGCAAATCCGCCAGCACTTGATCGCCCGGCTGGATACAATTCAACTGCCCCCCCGGTAGCCGCCTGCGCCCCGGGCGGGCGTGCCATCCTCACGCACGGAGCCATTGATGCGGATTGCCATTGGAAGCGACCATCGCGGTGTGGCCGCGCGGCTGCGGATCATCGGGCTGCTCGAGAACATGGGCCATGAGGTGATCGACTGCGGCAGCCACGGCAACGAGGCCGTCGATTACCCCGACATCGCGGCCGACGTGGCCGGTCGCGTGAGCGCCGGCACGGTGGACCGCGGTATCCTGCTCTGCTGCACCGGCGTCGGCATGGCGATCGCCGCCAACAAGCTCCACGGCGTCCGTGCGGCCACCTGCCACGACGAGGTCACGGCCGAGATGAGCCGCCGGCACAACGATCTCAACGTCCTCTGTCTCTCGGCCGAGCTCCTCGGCCCCGAGCTGCAGGACAAGATGCTCCGCACCTGGCTCGAAACCCCCTTCGAGGGCGGTCGTCACGCCCGCCGCGTCGCCAAGATCACGGCCCTCGAGCCCGACTGCGGCTGACGCGTCGTCGGGCGAGCGTTCGGCCGAAGACCGAGTCTCTTCCGCCCCACAGGCCATGCGCGACGCTGCGTCCCATTCCGACCCGGTGATCTCGCTTGCGGGACTCCGGCGGTTTCGCGTCTGGGTGACGTTCCTCATCGCGTTTTTCGGAGGCACGGGTGTGCTGCTCGGCTGGAGGCTCGCCGCCGAGCGGGCCGCCCAGGATCGCGACTGGCGCGACGTCATGTCCTCCGAGGCGTGCGATCCGGGATTGACGAAGGCCGATCATGACGTCGCGACCGATCGTGCTCGCCGCGTCACGGTCGGCCTGTACGTCGAGCGCATCAGCGAGGTCTCGATCCGAGACAGCCGTTTTCGGGCGCAGCTCGACATCTGGTTCAATTGGCGCGGTGACACGTACGATCCGGCGGCCCAACTTCTGATCGTCGACGGCGTCATCCAGTCGAGCTCCCTGCTCGAGCAGACCGACGAAGGCGATCGCCACTATCGACGCTACAAGCTCGACGTCGAGATCGCCAAGACGTTCCACATCCACCATTTTCCCCTCGACCGGCACCTGCTCCTGATCGCGTTCGAGGATGGCAGCTCGCCCCGGGACAAGCTGCTGTTCGAGATCGATCGGCAGGATTCCGCGGTGAGTTCCCGCGCCGTCGTGCACGGCTACCGGCTCGGGCCGCTCGTCTCCCTGGAGAAGCCGCACTCCTACAAGACGTCCCGGGGACGGTGGGCGGAAAGCTCGGGCACCCGGTCCACTTTTTCGCAGGCTCGATTCGGGATGGTCATCGCGCGCGACAGCTGGGGGCCTTTCGTGAAAATGTTCCAGGCCCTGTTCGTGGCGGTCGTGATCGCGCTGTTGCCCTGCTTCCTGCGCCCCACCGATCTCGACCCCCGATTCGGTCTCGGGGTCGGCGCCCTGTTCGCGGCGGTGGCCAACTCCTACCTGATCGGCGCACTGGTGCCCGATACCGGCGAATTCTCGCTGGCGGACCAGGTCAACCTGCTCGGGATCGTGACGATCCTGATCACGCTCGTCGAATCGACGGTGTCGCTCTACCTGTACGACCACCGCCTGGAGCGCGAGTTGTCCCGGTCGCTCGACCGCACGTCTTTCGTCGTCGTCTCGGTGGGATTCGCCATGGCCGTGGCGATGATGCTGCTGGGCGCCTCGGGCGGATGGTGATCGCCCGCGACACGGCACATGCAGGACCGATGAAGCGGCGTCGTGCGTGGCTCGGGGCCGCCAATGCCCCATCGCCGGACGTTCGCGGTGGCCATCGTGGCCACCGCTCGCTGCCTGTCCGCTGCGCTTCGCCATCCTGGCTGCGCTTGCTCCCAGAGCCCGGCGCCGGGGCACCGGCAGCCCCTCGCTCAGTTCGCCACCGTGCAGTCGGCACGAGGCGGGAGGCTCGGGGTTACCCCTCCCTGTCGAGCCGGCGTACGCAGACAAGCGGAGCCAGGATGGCGAAGCGGAGGCGCTCTCGTCAGCGCCGTCGGAGTCGAGTGAGTGAAGCCCAGGATGGGCGCAACGAACGTCCGGCGAAACGGTACGGGGTGACCCCGAGCCGGCGCGGGCGCGTTGAGGCATGACAGGCTGGAGCCTGTCGTACGGCAAGCGAGACGCTTGCCCCACAGGACGGCAAGTGCCGTGCCGAACAGGATTGCCACGATGGCGAGGGTTTTCGTGAAGACGGAGGCTCGGGGTTGTCCCTCCCATGGAGACGGCGTACGCAGACAAGCGGAGCCAGGATGGCGAAGCGGAGGCGCTCTCGCCAGCGCAGTCGGAGTCGAGTGAGCGGAGGGCAGGATGCCCGAAGCAATCGTCCGGCGACATGGGAGGGGCAACCCCGAGCCGGCGCAAATGAACTGGACAAAGAACGACCGTGGAGCCTGCCGCACAGGCTCAGGCCGACTTTGCCGCCGCCACGCTGACGTACGACTGGCGCACCTTCAGGCAGGTCTGTCGGAACGGCTCCGGCCGGCTGACGCCCGGCAGCCGCAGCGTCTCGATCTGGCCGCGACGGAACACGAGATCACCGCAGTCATACCATTCCTGCCCAGGCTGCACGACGAGATCGATCGCATCGAAACGATCGAGGTCCACGTACTGCTCGACCTGCGGGCTGATGCCGCGCTCGATCGTGACGCGGCGGTTGGTCAGCCGATACCGGCGGATCGCCCATGGCAGCCGCAGCGAGAGATACAGCATCAAACCCACGGGGATCGTGGCCAGCAGCGCCAGCCGGCCCACGGAAATCGGCCCCAGTCCGCTTCTGATCCGGTAGAGCCTCCCCAAAACCTGCCCCAGCGTCGTCGAGCCCACGGATGGCCAGACCGTCATCACCGTGGCCTCGGCCACGCCGGGCGGCACGACGCCCGAAATCGCCTGAGTCGTCGGATTCGAGGTGGTCGTCATGGCCGCTATCGTAATGGCGATCAGCCGCAAGGGAAGGGAATAAAAAAAACCCGCCAGGGCTCGGCCGAGCCCT
>RFUD01000107.1 GCA_009923125.1 Planctomycetia bacterium | reverse complement strand
TACCGTTCGATCCCGAGCGTCCGGTGCGGCAGATCGCCTACGCAGTCGACCCGCCGCACCCGTTGGCGGCGCTGACGGAGGGCTCGCGGTTCTCCGGGGTCGTGGCCATGGTGGCGCTGGGACGCGGTCGGTTGCTGGTGCTCGAACGCAGTGCCGGCCCGGGCCTGCCCCCCTTCCAGAACCGCCTGTATCTCGTCGATACGGCCGCCGCCACCGACGTCGCGGGGGTCGGGCACGGCCTGTCGCAGAGGCGGGAGGCGTTCGTTCCGAAGCGGCTGGTGTGGTCCGACGCGCTTGGCATCAATCTCGAAGGGCTGTGCCTCGGCCCCCGGCTCGGCGACGGACATCGGGCGCTCGTCGGGATCGCCGACCATGGCGGTCTCGGAACACCGACGGCGGTGCCGGGGTTCGAGATGGCCCCCGTCACCACCCCATGACCATGTTCGACTCGATCACCTTGCGGGCGCGGTCGAGGTCGTCACCGGTCTCGTGCATGTAGAGCCGGATGGCGTGCAGTTTGTCGCCGGACGCCTTGGCGAGGCATTCGCGGGCCGTGTGGCACGGGTCGCCACGCGACGCGGTGATGCCGAGGGCCGACTTCGAGATCACCCACGTATCGCGCGGCCGCCGCGTCATGCGCACGACCCGTTCCCCGGGGTAGGCCTCTTCCACGACCGCGGCCGCGGCCTGCTCGTCGGCGGCCCACGAGATGATGATGTGGGCGTCCGTCTCGATTTCGAAGAGCGGCATGCTGCGGACTCCGGTCGGCTGATTCCCGCGGGGTGGGCAGAACCTACGCCAGCGGTCTGCGGCCGTCAATTGTTCGGTCGGCGATCCCGTGGCTACCATGGCGGTGTCGCCGAGGGCATGGTGCGCGCGGCGGCCGAGGGCCATGCGATGCGGTATGACCGCGACGGATTTCCGATTCCGCCCGGCTTCGACGCCGAGCCGCCGTCGGCGCCGCGGGCCGCCGCACCGCGGACGGCGGGCGGCCCGCCGCGCCGGGGCGGCAAGCGAGCCGTGCTGGTGGCGGTCGCGCTCGCCCTGCTCGGGGCGATCGCCCTGCCGGAGGCGTTGCCGCTCGTTCGCCATCTGGTGGTGAATTGGTCTCTTGAACGGGCCGCCGCACGCGAGGCCCGCAACGACATCGGCGGCGCGGTCGCCGAACTCGGGCGGGCCCTGCGTTGGCACGGTCCCGATGCCGACCTGCTCTGCTCCAGGGCCATGCTGCGGCTGGAGAACCAGGACGCGGCCGGCGCGCTTGACGACGCCGAGGCCGCCGCCGCGGCGGCGCCGCTCTCGCCGCAGCCGCTGCGGGTGCGGGCGCTCGTGCGGGTGGTGCTCGGCGACGCCGTCGCGGCGCTCGACGATGCGGAACGCGTCGTCTCGCTCGCGACGCCGGGCGATCCCGAGGCGCTCAATTTCCGGGCCTACGTGCGGGCGCTCGTCGGCCGGGACCTGCCCGGTGCGCTGGCCGACATCGAGGCCGCCATCACCGCCACCGGCGAGCCGTCGCCGGAGCTGCTCGACACACGCGGCTACGTGCTGTTCCTCGCCGGCCGGACGCAGGAGGCGATCGATCAGCTCAACCTCGCCATCGACGGCATGCAGCAGCATCGGCGCCGGCTCGCGTTGCTCGCCGGCCGCCTCGACCGCGACGAACTCGCCCGCCGGATGCGGACGCTCGACCACGGCCTGGCCGTGATGCACCACCACCGTGGCCTGGCCTGCGAGAAAGCCGGCCTCGTCGAGCAGGCGAAGCAGGATTTCGATCTGGCGCGGAGAAAGGGCTTCGACCCCTCGCGGGGCATCATGTGAGGCGGTGAAATCGCTCCACCCTTCCGACCGGCCCGGCTCTGGATATACTCGGGGCTCGCGAGGCGAAGTCCCGGCGGCCACGGCATCGGACGTGGTTCACGGGGGTGTAGCTCAGTTGGTTAGAGCGCCAGCCTGTCACGTTGGAGGCCGCGGGTTCGAGTCCCGTCACCCTCGCTTCTCCGCCCGCGTTTCCTTCTCCCCGTCCGCCCGGCCCCGTGCGTCGAACAGCCGTCATCACGGGTGCGGCGAGCGGGTTGGGGGCCGCCCTCGCGCGGCTGCTCGTCGCCGAGGGCTGGCGGATCGCCGTCGTCGACCTGCCGGACGGCCGCGTTGGGCTCGAGCGGTCGGCGGCCGGGTCCGACGCCCTCATCGAACCGTTCGACGTTCGTGACGCGGCGGCCTGGAGCCGCCTGCACCATCGGCTGCGGGAATGTTGGCCCCGGCTCGATCTCGTGGTGAACGCCGCCGGCGTCGGCGCCACCGCGACCGTCGGCCTCCTCCCCGAGTCGCAGTGGCGGCGCGTGATCGACACGAATCTCATCGGCACGGCCCTCGGCTGTGAGACACTGCTCCCCTGGCTGCGTGAACACCCCGGCGGGTCGAGAGTCGTCAACGTGGCCTCGATCGCCGGGCTGCTCGGCCTGCCGGCGATGGCCGCCTACTCGGCCAGCAAGGCCGGCGTGGTCGCGCTGTCGGAGGCGATCGCGGCCGAGTGCCCGGCCGGGCGGCCCGGTGTCACCATCGTCTGCCCGGGATTCTTTCGTTCGGGCCTGCTCGACACGTGGCACTTCGAGGGGGCCAAGGAAGCCCGCGAGGCGCATCGGCGGATGGCGGCGACGCGGCTCGACTCGGCCGCCCTCGCCCATCGCATCCGTCGCGCGATCGACCGCGACGAACGCTACGTGATCGAGGGCTTCCAGGCCCGCTGCCTGTGGCGGCTCAAGCGTCTGGCGCCGCGCACCGCGACGGCGCTGTTCCGCCGCGTCTATCGCCGGCTGGGGTGAAACGCGTCGCGCCGGCGAGGGGTTGCCCATATCCTCTCGCCGGACGTTCACGTCGGCCCTCCGGGCCTCTGTTCACTGCGTGTCCGCTGCGCTTCGCCATCCATGGCTTCGCTTGCTTCCCCAGCCCGCTCGAGGATACGGGCAACCCCTCGCCTCCCGTTGCGCGTTTGTCCGGAACGTGCTGGCTGACGGTCGCCCGGAGGTGCGACCGCCGGCATTCGAGCCGCACCTCGGCTGCGGCTCCGAATGCCAAGCCCGCAGGGGCCATGGATGGCCCTGCGGGCGTTCAAGCAAGCTCGTCGAGCCAGGCGCGGATTTCGTTTTCGTACTCGCTCGCCAGGCCGCCGACGATGAGTTGCCGGTGGAAGCTCGCCGCGCCGCCCTTGAGCAGGTCGGCGTCCTCGGCGCTGGGGAACCGCTTCGCCGGTTCGGCGGCGATCATGCCGCGGCAGAAGTTCATCAGCAGCTCGTTGCACGTCACGTCCGCGGGGAGGAGTTGCGGGAGCCGCTGCGCGAGCGTGCGCTTCGCCTCCAGCAGGTCGCGGTAGGACTGCAGGCCGGCGAACGGCGGTTGGCCGGACAGCATCTCGATCAGCACGTAGCCCAGGCTCGCGAGGTCGGAACGCGGCGTGTTCTCCCGGCCCTCCAGCACCTCCGGGGCGGCGTACGAGGGGGTGCAGGTGCGATTCGCGGGCATGTCGTCGAGCGCGAGCGCCGAGCCGATGTCGATGATCTTCGCGTTGCCGGTGCGCTTCACCATGATGTTCGATGTCTTGATGTCGCCATGCACGATGCCGTCGCGGTGGAGGGCGGCGAGGGCGGCGAGGCACTCCCGCACGATCGCGATGGCCACGCCGGGCTTGAGCCGCGCCTGCTGCGGGCCCGCCGTCACGATGACGTTGTTGAGGTACCGCCAGCGCTCCTCGCTCACGCTGTTGCGCGTCAGGTCGAGCAGTTCCGGAGCGAGGAGCCGCGACAGGTCGTAGCCGTCGATCCACTCCATCTCCATGATGCGGATCCGCCGCTGTTCGACGAAATTCTGCACGTCGAGGAGGTTGTCGTGCTGGATCTGGGCGACCCGCGAGGAGACTTTCGCGATCCGCTCCATGGCCTCGTCGTACAGGGCCTCGGTCTCGTATCGCTCCGGCGAGAAGATCTTGAGGGCCACCGGCAACGTGAAGCCGTCGGAGCCGCGGCGGGTGGTGAGGAACACGATCCCCTGCCCTCCCGCGCCGAGCCGTCGCCCGAGGTTGTGATACTCGGTCCAGTTGAGCCGGCCGCCGGCCACGATCTCGCCGTAGCGGGAGAGCAGTTCCTCCGGGCAGCGGCACCCGACCTGGCCCGAGACCGAGATCGTCGGCTGACCCTCCCGGTAGAGGGTCGTCGTGTGCAGGTGGTCTTCGGGGTCGGGCCGGTCGGTGAATTCCACGGGTGCCTACTCGAGGATGTCGGCGGGCGGCTCGGGAAAGCCCAGCCGCTTGTCGACCAGGTTCACGAGCGGCCTGCCCTCGCCATACCGCCGGAGATTATCGCAGAAAAAGTCGGTCATTGCATCGATCCGGTCGGCTGCCTGGCCACCCACGTGCGGCGTGATCACGAGCCGCGGGGCGGTCCACAGCCGACTCGCCGCCGCCGGCGGTTCGTCGGGTGTCACGTCGATGCCCGCCGAATCGAGCTGCCCGCTCTCCAGCGCGTCGGCGAGGGCGTCCTCCACGACGAGCGGGCCGCGTGCGACGTTCACGAGGATCGCCCCCGGCTTCAGCCGTGCGAGGGCGGCGGCGTCGATCATGTCGCGGGTGTGGTCGGTGAGAGGCGCGGCGAGAATCAGCACGTCGGCCTGCGGCAGCAGGTCGGGGAGCGTGTCAGGCCCGCCGAGAAACTCGACGGCCGCCGGTTTGCGGACCGGGAACCAATCGGTGGCGAGGATCCGCACGCGGAAGGGCGCAAGCACCTCAACGAGCCGCCGCCCGTTCCCGCCGAGGCCCACGATCACCACGGTCGCTCCGGTCAGGTCACGGGTCGGCCGGCGCACGAACTCGCGGCGGGCCTGCTGGGCGAGGAACAACGGAATCCGCCGGGTGCACGCGGTGAGGAGCGCCAAGGTGTGCTCCGCGACCTGGTCGGCCAGCACCCCCGAGGCGCTCGTCACGACGATCGGCGACTCCACGACGCTCGGGACGAGGCAGTGGTCGAGGCCCGCCGCCGACGACTGGATCCAGCGCAGGCGGCCCGCGGCGACCACGTCGGCCCACGGCACCGGAACCTTCGGGTGGCCGCAGAAGATGTCCGCCCCCGGGAGTTCCGCGGCGACCCTCTCCTGCCCCGCGTCGACGACCGTGGCCGAGGGGAGACAGCGTTGAATCTGGGCGATGTGCCGGGGCTCGACGGGATAGCAGAGGACGATTCGCGGGCGGTCTTGCATGGCCTGCGTTGTTGCAGGTTGGCGGGCTGTTTGGCAAGCCGCCGGCCGTCCGACCTCTGGCGATTTCGGCTGCGTAGAATAAACTTCGGGGCGGCTGGCTGGCCTGCGGTGGACCGCGGGGCTCAGGTCGCGCCGCGCCTTCGTCTGGTTGCCGATGCGTTCAACGCTCCTTGCCGTGGCCGCGCTCGCGTTCCTGCGGATCGTGGTCGGCCTGCATTTCTTCCTCGAGGGGCTGAGCCACCTCCGCGACGCGGATTGGTCGAGCGCGCCGTTTCGCAAGGCGGCCGTGGGGCCGCTTGCCGATTGGTACCGGGCGGGCCTGCCGGAGACCGGACGCTGGTCGGAGACGCTCGGGGCTCCCGGCGCGGGCGATCTCCCGGCGGCGACGGCGGCGTGGAAGGCATCGGTCGTGGCGGAGTGGCGGAAGCTGCTGGGTGAGCGCGGTCGTGTCGTGCCCCTCGACGCGGCCCGGACGGCGGAAGCCGAGAAGCTCCTGGAATCGGCCGGCGGCGAACTCGACGCCTACCTTGCCTCCATCGGCGACGACCTCGCGGCCTACCGGCTCGAACTGCAGCGGTTCGCCGAGATGCGGCGTTCTCCCGCCTCGCGTGAGGTTCCCTTCGCCCGTGACCGGGTCGCCAAGAAACAGCGGGAACTGGCCGGCCAGGCGGCCGGCTGGATGAAGGAGGCGGCCGCCATCGGCACGAAGCTCGTCGCCGGATGGGACGACCAGTTGTCGGCCGGCGAGCGGCTCCAGGCGGCCGACGCGGCCCCCCCGACGGCACTCTGGAAAGCCGACCGCTTCGTCAGTTGGTCGCTGGTCACCATCGGAGCCTGCCTCGTGCTCGGGCTGCTCGTGAAGTTCAACGCCATGGGAGGCGTCTTCTTCCTGGCGAGCGTCGTGGCCTCGCAGCCCTTCTGGGTGCCCGGCGCCCAGTCCACCTACGACCAGTGGGTGGAGATCGCCGCCCTGCTCGCGCTCGCCGCCCTCCCCATCGGCGGCTGGAGCGGACTCGACTACTTCCTGAAATCCTGGTGTCCGCGGGCGGGCTGCTGCGGCGGACGCCCCGAACCCCGAGCCTGACGAACCGCACGGAGTCCAGCGATGAACCTGTCCGAAGCCCAGAAGTATGTCGGCAAGGAAAACTTCAACGACGCCGTGGCGGTGACGCGCCGCGACTTCCTCACCGGCACGGTCGCCGCGGGCGTCGCCAGCGGTGTCGGCCTCGGCTCGATCTATTTCGGCTATGGCAGGAGCGTGGGCAGCCCGCTCCGGATCGGTGTCGTCGGCACGGGAGACGAGGGCAGCGTCCTCCTCGGAGCCCACAACCCGGACTACATGAACGTGGTCGCGATCGCCGACGTGCGGCCGTACAACGTGTTTCGTGCGTTCCACGGGGACGTGTCGAGCGCCAGCGCCTACACGGCCCGGCCGGGGCTGATGGCCAAGTACAAGTGGGCGACCGAGGACGAGGCCCGCAAGAAGGTGAAGGTCTACGGCGCCTACGAGGAGTTGCTGGCCGACAAGGACGTGGAGGCCGTGGTCATCGCCCTGCCGCTGCACCTGCATGCCGAGGCGGCGATCAAGGCGATGCGGGCCGGGAAGCATGTGCTCACGGAAAAACTGATGGGGCACAGCATCCATGAGTGCAAGGAGATGGGCCGCGTCTCCCGGGAGACGGGCAAGATCCTCGCGACCGGGCACCAGCGTCACTACAGCATCCTGTATGACAACGCCGTGCACACGATCGGCACGGCGAAGCTGATCGGCGACCTGCACTCCATCCGGGCCCAGTGGCATCGCGGCAACCTGCCGGGCAACGATTCCTGGAAGCCGCCGATGCCCGACGACGATTCGCTGGCCAAGAAGCTCGCGGGATGGAAGAAGGACCTCGCGTCCGCCAAACCCTCCGACATCGACGGCCTGACCAAGCGGATCGCACAGCTGGAGGCCCAGATCACCGACCGCCTGGTGGACGCCGCGAAGTACGGCTACACGCAGATGACCCTGGGCGACGGCTCGACCCGCACGCCGCTGCAGGAGCTGATCCGGTGGCGACTGTGGAACCGCACCGGCGGCGGCCTGATGGCGGAGCTCGGCAGCCACCAGCTCGATGCGGCCGGCATCTTCGTGTCGGCGATGCACGGCCCGGGCAAGAAGGTGAAGCCGCTCACGGTCACGGCCGTGGGCAACCGCAGCATCTTCCCTGCCGACCGGGAGATCGAC
>RFUD01000106.1 GCA_009923125.1 Planctomycetia bacterium | reverse complement strand
GAAACAGGGTCTCGATCTCGTGGCTCACGCCGCTCATGCCTCGTCCTCGGGTGCGTCGCTGCGGGCCGCCCTGTCGATCATCGCCGCCACGTCCATGAGCAGGCAAACCTCGCCGTCCCCGAGGACGCTCGCGCCGCCGAGACCGCGGATCCGCTGGAAGTTCTCATCGAGCGGCTTGACGACGAGGTCGCGGGTGCCGAGCACCTCCGGAACCCCCACGGCCACGGCCCGGCCGCTCGACCGCAGGACGAGCACCGCGGCCCAGGGCTCCGCCGGCGGCACGCCCCCCGGCCAGGCGAACACGTCCCGCAGATCGAGCAACCGCAGCACCTCCCCGCGGATGTGGCACACGCGCCGACCGGCCACGGTCACGACGCCGTCCTCCGCCACGGTCACGATCTCGCGGACGTGCTCCACCGGGATCGCGAACGGCGTCGCCCCGTGACGAAACAGCAGGCAGCGGGAGATGGCGAGGGTCAGCGGCAGGCGGACCGTGAACGTGGTCCCCACCCCGGGGGTCGAGTCGACCTCGATGGACCCGCTGAGCCCCTCGATCTTCGTCCGCACGATGTCCATGCCGACGCCCCGGCCGGAGATCGTGGACACCGCCGCCGCGGTGCTGAAGCCCGGCTGCCAGATGAACTCGACGAGCTCGCGGGACGACAGCGTCGCGGCCCGTTCGGCCGTCACGAGCCCGCGAGCCACCGCCCGCTCGCGAATCCGCTCGACGTCGATGCCGCCTCCGTCATCGGCGATCACGATCACGACCTCGTTGCCACGGTGCGACGCCTCCAGCCTGACCGTCGCCTGGGCGGGCTTGCCCCGTGCCGCGCGCACCGCCTCCGACTCGATGCCGTGATCGACCGCGTTGCGAATCAGGTGCACGAGCGGGTCCCCGAGCTCGTCCACCATGCGCTTGTCGATCTCGGTCTGCTCGCCGGCCACGTCGAGCGACACGTTCTTGCCGAGCTCGTGGGCGATGTCGCGCACCGACCGGCGGAACCGACCGAACAGCGGCCCGATCGGCACCATCCGCGTGCCGAGCACGCCACGCTGGACGTTGTCCACGATGCGCGCCAGGTGATCCACCGATTCGACGAGCTCGCCGTACTTCCGCGGCCATTCGGGCAGGCCGCCGGAGGCGTGGCGGACGAGCGGCCCGAGATCCGCCACGAGTTGTGCGAACCGGGCCCGCTGCACGACGAGTTCCCCGGCCAGGTCGAGCAGCCGGTCAAGGCGATCGACGCCCACGCGCATCGTCTCGGCCACGACGGGTTCGGTGGCCGCCGCGGGCGGCGAGCCGGCATCCGCGGGAGTCACGGCGGGCTGGGGAGACGGCGTTGCGGCGGCAGCCGGCAGCGCCGGTGCGGCAGCCGGGGCCGCCGCGCTCGGCGCGGCGCCGGCTGGATCGAGTTCGGCGCTCTCGATCCCGTCCGCATCGGCGGCGATGATCAGGGCGGGCGCGTCGGCCGCCGTGGTGAGCACGATGTCGAGCCAGCCCGCGTCGGGTCGGGTCGCAAGCTCGTCCAGTGGCGGCTCGGTGCGCACCAGCGTGCCGAGGCCGGCCAGCCGCTTGAGCACGACCCGCGCCTTGAGATCGGGCAGCGCGAGACCGGGGGCGAATCGCAGCCGCAGCGTCCGTTCGCGTCCGGGCGGCCCGCCCACCGGGGCTCCCAAACGTTGGATCGCCTCGATCAGATCGCCGCCACCCTCCAACTGGTCGCCCGCCTGCAGCCGCTCGTTGCACGCGCGGAAGTAGTCCGCACACCCCAGCGCGACCTGGATGGTCTGCCGGTCGAGCGTGAAGGCACCCGACCGCAGCTTCTCGAAGTGGCTCTCGAGGTGATGGGCCACCGTCGTCATGCGATCGAGCCCGAGCATGGCGGCCGATCCCTTGATCGAGTGCACCATGCGAAACGCCGTACCGATCTGCCGCGCGTCGCGCGGATCGGCCTCCAGCGCCAACAACGCCTGCACGAGCTGGTCGCACTGCTCCCCGGTCTCATCGATGAACACGGCCACCAGTTCCGCCATCTCGGCGGCGGAGAATCCGGCTGCGACGTGGGGTTCGGTGGTCATGGTGTCAGGGCTTGCGGTACGCGAAGGTCGAGCGCCGCTCGAGCGCGGCCAGATGCTCGTGGGCGCCGTCGGTCGTGCCGACGATCAGGTGCCCGCCCGGGGCCAACGCCGCCACGAGGTTGTCCAACGCCGCCTTCTTCGACGCCTTGTCGAAGTAGATCAGCACGTTGCGGATCAGGATGCAGTCGAATGGACCGCCCGGTGCGGGATCGAGCAGGTTGTGCCGCTCGAAGCGGCACAGGTTCCGGGCCGCGGAGCGGATCGTCCAGGTGCCGGCCGGGGCATTCACGGCGAAGTGCCGCGCGAGCCGCTCCGGCCCGACCTGCTCGACCGCCCGCGCGCCGTACACGCCCGCGCGGGCGGCGGTCACGGCGGTTTCCGAGATGTCGGTGCCCAGGACCGACAGCCGCCAGCCGGACAGCCGCCCCGCCGCCTCGGCGAGGCAGATGGCCACCGAATAGGCCTCCTCGCCACTGCTGGCCGCGGCCGACCAGACCGCGATCGATCGGCCGCGGGTCCGGGCGGCGGCGGCGGCGGTGAGCTCGTCGAGCCAGGGCCCGGCGAGCCAGGCGAGGTGCTCGGGGCTCCTGAAGAAGAAGGTCTCGTTGGTCGTGATCGCGTCGATGAACGCCTGCCACTCCCCCTCGGTGCGGCCCGCGACCAGCAGGTCGTAGTAGGCGGCGAACGTGTCCACGCCGAGATGACGCAGTCGGCGACGGATCCGGTTGGAGAGCAGCGTCACCTTGCCGTCGGCGGTGCTGATGCCGGTGCGTTGGTAGATGAGCGCCCGGAAGCGGGCGAATTCCGCCGGCGTGAGCGTGGTCAGTTCCTTCACCGCGGTCCCTCCCGCCGGCGGCTTCCGCCGGTGCCGTTCAGACCTTGAACCGCTTCACCAGGTCCCGGAGGCCCTGCGCCTGCGCCCCCAACTGCTCGGCACTCGCCGCCATCTCCTCGGAGGCCGCCGCATTCGACTCCGTCGTCTGCGACACCGAACGGATCGCCATCTTGACCTCCGCGGCGTTGGCCGACTGCGACTCCGTCGAGGCGGCGATGGCGGCGATGCCGCCGGCGGTGGCCTCGACGGCGGCCACGATCGCCTGCAGCGACTGTCCGACCTTCTCGGACACCTCGGCCCCCGCCTCGACGCGTTTCGTCGATTCGTGGATCAGCATCGTGATCTCCTTGGCCGCCTCCGACGAGCGTTCGGCGAGCTTGCGCACCTCGTCGGCCACCACCGCGAACCCGAGCCCGTGCTCGCCGGCCCGGGCCGCCTCGATGGCGGCGTTGAGGGCGAGCAGGTTCGTCTGGGCGGCGATCTCGCTGATCACCTGGATGATGTCCTCGATCTGCTCGGAGGAGCGGCGGATCGTCCGCATCGATTCGATCGCATCGGCCACCGCGCGGCTCCCGGCCTGGGCCAGGTCGGTGGTCTTTTCGGCCTGCGACCGCGAGTCGCCGGCGCTCCTGGTGATCGTGTCGATCGACCCCACCAGCTGCTCCACGGCCGCGGTCATCTGCTCCACGCTCGCGGCCTGCGACTGCGCGCCGTCGCTCAGGCTGGCGGCGCTCTCGGCGATCATCCGCGCGCCCTCGTTCTGCTGATCGGCGGCCTCCGTGATCTGCCTGATGATCGTCCGCAGGTCGGCGAGCATCCGGGCGGCGTTGGCGCCGAGCACGGCCATCTCGTCGGTGCCCTCGATCGCCACGTCGCGGCCGAGATCGCCCTGCGAGGCGGCGGCGAACACGTCGGAGAGCAGCCCCACCTTCCCCTCGAGCGCCTCCTTCTTCGCCACGATCTCGGCCTGGAGAGCCTGCTCCCGCTCCTCGGCGCGCACCTTCTCGGTGATCACCTCCCAGGTCAGCAGGGGGCCCATGTAGCGTCCCTGCGCGTCACGCAGCGCCGACACGCTCAGGTCGAGCACCTCGTCCCCGAGCCGGATGCTGGCGCGGTGCGGCAGGTTGGCGGGATCGGCGAGAAGCTTGCGCTGACGCTCCGGCTGCCGGTGGAAGATGTCGATCGGCTTGCCGATCATCTGGTCCACGGGGCAGGGCAGGAGATGCTGGAGCCGACGCAGGGCCTGTTCGGACGCCGGATTCATGTAGGTGATCTTGAGGTCGCGGTCGGCGAACATCAGCCGCACGGCCGTGTTCTGCACCATCTGGGAGAGCCGTCGCTGCACCTCCTGGTCACGGGTCAGCCGCCGGGAGATGAGGACCGAGGCGGCGATGATGCCGGCCGTCGTCAGTCCGAACAGCAGCAGGGCGAACGAGCGCAGCCGCCTGACGGGTGCGAGGATCTCCGCCTCATCCACCTCCGACACCAACGCCCAGCGGATCGGGGCCGTGCCCGAGGCATCCCCCTCGTAGATCGTCACCGGGCACCACGACGACAGCACCCGCGTACCGCGGTAGTCGGTCTCCAGCGCCGTGCCCGAGCCCCCCGCCTCGAGGGCGTCGCGCACGGGCCGCGTGTCCACCCTGAACTTCGGGTTGATGATCGTGGAAGCGACCCCCAGGTCCTTCGCGAACCGCGAGTTCGAGCGGAACAGATAGTCCGGTCCGATCGCGTAGGTCTCGCCCGTCTCCCCCAGACCGGCCGTCTCACCGATGATCTTCGAGGTCGTGTCGAGCGGGATCTGGAACGCCAGCACGCCGACCACCCGGCCCTCGGCCACGAGCGGCGTGGCGATGAACGCCGCCGGCGCGAGGTACGACGGCAGGTAGCGGTCGAACTGGCCGTACGTCACCGTGCCGGCGCGGCCGCGGCCCACCGCCAGCGCGAACGCCTTGGCGAGGCTCGACGACGCCAGCGGTCCGGTCACGAGCGACGCACCGAAGTCCACCTCCTTGAACACCGTGTACACGATCTGCCCGCTGGCGGCGTCGATCAGGAACACGTCATAGACGCCGAACCGCTCGAGCAGCTCGCGAAACATCGGGTGGAAGCGGCGGTGCGCCTTCGAGTAGTCCGACCCGTCGCCCGCATCGTCGGCCATCTGCTTCGAGCCCACGGGATGGGGGTTGCCGCGGATGTACAGGTCCTGCATCCGCACGCCCGAGTCGGGCAACGCGTCGAGATGGGGCTGCATGTCCACGTCGGAGCCGTTCGCCTCGCGAAACGCCGCGTTGAACGTCGCGGAGTAGCTGGTGGCGAGCTCCCGGCGTGCCGCGGCCGGGTCACGTGTCGCCGGCAGCGACTCCACGCCCGCGCGGAAGGCCTGCAACGCGTCGATCGGCAGGCCGGTGGCGGCCGTCCCGACGAGCTCCTGCCGCAGCGTGTCGAAGTATCGCTGCACCGACTGGGCGGTGATCGTGCGCACCGCCTCCAGCCGGGAGAACGCCTCCCGGTGCAGCGACGCCGACGCCGAGCGGTACATCCACAGCCCCAGGGCCGCCAGCGGCAGGAGCGACATCACGAGCAGACTGGCCAGGATCAGCCGGCGCAGCATGGCATCGGACGAGAAGTTCATCGGGGAGGGGCTCCTGCGGAGGGAATCGGGGCCGGAGGCTGGGGCAAACCCGCGCGGTGCACGGCTTCGAGCTTGTCGGGGGCCAGCAGTTCGTCGACATCGAGCACGATCGCCAGCCCCTCGCCGACACGCGCGAAGCCGGCGACGAACCGCGGCCCCGATTCGGGCATCGCCTCGGTGGCCGACGACACGCGGTCGGCGGGCAGGCGGATCACGTGGGACACCGCATCGACCATGCAGCCGACCGTGCGGTCACCGACCACCGCCACGATCGTGCGCGTGTCCGCATCGACGTCGCGTGGCGCGAGACCGAACAGCCGACGCAGATCGACGACGGGGATGATGGCCCCCCGCAGATTGCTCACACCGAGCACATAGGCCGGCACTTCGGGCAGCCGCGTCAATGGCCCGGGCGTGATGATCTCCTGGATGCGTTCGATCCGCAGCAGGTATTGCTGGCCGTCGAGGTCGAAGCCGACGAACTGAGCGGCGGGTTCGGCGGTGCGTGTGTGCATGCGGGGGCGTGGGGACCGGCTGCGACCGGCCAGTGGCGAAGGGGGCGTTCCGGAGGACCGACGGCCTCTCCGAGGGATATAGCTCAGCCACAGGGCCCGTTCAAATCGCCTGCGCCCGATCTTTTCGCGGGCCGACTGGCCGCGGGCAACGCGCGCGCGGCACAATCGTCGCGACCCGCCCTACCGCCCTCCGCCGCGACCGCGTGCGGCTGCCGCATGAGTCCATGAGCGAACCTCTCCTCCGCGTCGCCGTGATCGACGACTCGGCGCTCTATCGCCAGATGCTGCTCAACGTGCTCGGGCGGCTGCCCGGCGTGGAGGTGGTCGGCATGGCGACCAACGGCGTCGAGGGCGTGGCGTTGGTCGCCCGCACGCGGCCCGACGTCGTGACGCTCGACGTGCAGATGCCGGAGATGGACGGCATCGAGGTGCTGCGGGAGTTTCGCCGGCGCGGCCTCACCGCCCGCACGATCATGGTCAGCAGCCTGACGTCCGAGGGCGCGCCCGCCACCGTGGCCGCCTTGATGGAAGGCGCGATCGACTACGTGCTCAAGCCGGCGGGCAGCTTCGCCCACGAAAACCGGGAACAGTTGCTGGCCGACCTGGCGGCGAAACTGGCGGTGGTGCGGGCCGCGACCGCGACACGCCCGGCCGCGCCGGAGCCGCCAAGCGTTTTGCCAAACCGATTCCATACGACGAGCTGCGGGAGGAGATCGATATCTTTATCGATCTCTTTGCTCGCCCGGCGACTGAGGCCGGTCTGCGAAAGTTTGTCGAGAGCACCGACGCGCTGCCCTATCTGCCGTAGGGGCAAGGGTACTATCAACGAGGAGAGAACCAGTTAATGGGTCAGAAGATCAGAGCGAAGATCACCGCACTCGGCCGTTATGTGCCGCCGCGGGTGGTCACCAATGACGACATTGCGAAGCTTGTCGATACAAATAATGAATGGATCGTCGAGCGGACGGGCATCAACCAGCGCCACTGGGCTGATAAGGGAACGCCCACGTCCGAGTTGGCCGTCCGGGCGGTGGAGGATCTGCTGCGGAATCGCGGGATCGACGGGAGCGAGATCGAGCTGATCATCGTTTCAACCGTTACCCCGGACATGTTCTTCCCATCGACCGCCTGCCTGATCCAGGATCGGATCGGAGCGCGCCGGGCCTGGGGATATGACATTCTCGCCGCCTGCTCTTCATTTCTCTACTCCCTGACCACCGGAGCCCAGTTCATCGAGAGCGGCAGGCACAAGAAGGTGCTGATCGTCGGCGCTGATGTCATGACGACGATCGTCAATCCCGAGGATCGGACGACGATTATCCTCTTTGGAGATGGCGCTGGTGCGGTGCTGCTCGAGCCGACGACGGAGGAAGAGGAGAACGTTGGAATCCTCGACTATCGTCACGAAGT
>RFUD01000105.1 GCA_009923125.1 Planctomycetia bacterium | reverse complement strand
CCGCCGCCCCCTTGGCCGCCACCGCCGCCGCCACCGAATTGGCCGAAGGCGGGCCCACACAGAAGAGCACCCACGAGACAGGCGCAACCGGCGCGAACCAGGAAGCGGAGCGTATGCATGGCGAATTCCGAGGTCAGCCCAAACAGGGTCAGCCCAAACGACCGCCTCTAGTATCGTCTGCGCAGGGGGCCGATCTCCACTCGCCCCGCGCCGCGGGGATTCCCGCGTTCAAGCGAATGCCTTCGGCCCGCGGCGGACCGGCTCGGCATCCCGGCGTTTTTGCCCGATCGTCACAGCCGCCCGGACACACCCCACGCCGAGCAGTTCGCCGAGCTCGGCGAACAACCCCGGCGACCAGCCCACCTTGTCGCGATCGGCCTCCAGCAGCACGCGGCGGCCGTCCGCCAGTTCGATCACCAGTCGGACGGGGGTCTGGCCGGGGTGACGCCGCAGGACCGCGGCCAGCCTGTCGAGCGTGTCGGCGCCGTGCCGTGGCTCCACGAGCTTCACGGTGACGCTGCGGACGGGCTTCGACCACACGTCACCGATCGGCACCAGATCGTTGACGATCAGATTCGTCTCGTCGCTCCCGGCCCGACGGTCGATCGATCCGCTCACCACGACCACGGCGTCGGCGATGATCGCCTCCCCGAGGCGGGCGAAATCCTCGGGCCAGCAGATCGTGCGCACCAGCCCCTCCATGTCCTCGAGATCGAACATGCCGTAGCGGGTGTGAGTCGAGCCCTGCCGGGGCTGCTTCACGTTCGACAGCTTGAGCGCCGCCACGAGTCCCCCGATCACCACCTCGCCCTTCGCCTTCACCCCCCCGAGCCCGCCGGAGCCGTGCGTGCAGATCGCCTCCAGCAGCGCGGCGTGCTCCGCCAGCGGATGACTGTGGACGTAATAGCCGAGCACCTCCTTCTCCCCCGAGCGCATTTCCAGATCGGAGAGCGGGGGAACATCGGGAAGGCCGGCCGCCACCGGCGTCGGTGCGACCACGCCCGCGTCCTCGTCGAGGGCGTCGAACAGGTTCCTCTGTCCGCTCTTCCGATCCGCCATCCGCGCCGACCCGGCGGCCAGCGCCTTCTCCACGCCGGCGAGGATCGCCCCGCGGTGACCGCCGAGCCCGTCGAGGGCGCCCGCCTTGGCGAGGCTCTCGACGGCGGTGCGGTTCACGATCGCCGGATCGAGCCGGCCGCAGAAGTCGTGGAGATCGCGGTACGGGCCGCCGCGCATCCGCTCCGCGGCGATCGCCTCGGAAGCCTGGCCGCCGCAACCCTTGATGGCGGAGAGCCCGAACAGGATCCGGCCGCCGGCGACCGTGAAATCGGAGGCGGACGAATTGACGTGTGGCGCCGCCACGTCGATCCCCATCCGCCGGCAGTCCTCGATGTGCTCGACGAGCGCGTCCTTCTTCTTGAAGTTGCGACCGGTGATGTCGCCGGAGAGCAGGGCCGCCATGAACTCCACCGGCCAATGCGTCTTGAGGTAGGCGGTCTGCCAGGCGAGCAACGCATAGGCGGTCGAGTGGCTCTTGTTGAAGCCGTACCCGGCGAACTTCTCGATCAGCGCGAACACCTCCTCGGCCTGCTGCTTCCCCAGGCCCTGGGCCTGCGCTCCCCGGACGAACTGCTCCCGGAAGGCCGCGATGGTCTCGAGCTTCTTCTTGCTGATCGCCTTGATGCAGGTGTAGGCGCTGGACAGCTCGATGCCGCCGAGCTTCTCCAGGATCCGCATCACCTGCTCCTGGTAGACCATCACACCGTGCGTCTCGGCGAGCACGTCCTTCATCACGGGATGCAGGAACTCGGCCCGCTTGCGGCCGTGCTTGACGTTCACGTACTCGTCCACCATGCCGCCCTCCAGCGGACCCGGACGGTACAGGGCGTTGACCGCGACGATGTCGAGGAAGTGGTCGGGCTTCATCCGCTGCAGCAGGTCGCGGATGCCGCCGCTCTCGAGCTGGAAGATGCCCTTCGTCTCGCCGCGGCAGAGCGTGGCGAACGTCGCCGCGTCGTCGAGCGGAAACGCGAATGGATCAGGCTGCTCCCCGGTGGCGGCGATGATGTCGAGCGTCTTCGCCACCACCGTCAGGTAGCGCAGGCCGAGGAAGTCCATCTTCATCAGCCCGGCCCGCTCCACGTCGCCCATCGCCCACTGCGTGATCACTTCCTCCTTGCCCGTCACCCGCTGCAGCGGCACGTATTCCACGAGCGGCCGGTCGGCGATCACCACCGCCGCCGCGTGGGTGCCCACGTTGCGGGCCAGCCCCTCGATGCGGCCGGCCAGGTCCACGAGCTCCCGCACTTCCGGATCGGACTCGCATGCCGCCGCGAGCTGCGACCCGGGCGCGACGGCCTCCTCCAGCGTGATCCCGAGCTGGTCGGGCACGAGGGCCACGATCTGATCGACCCGCGGGATCGCCAGGCCCAGCGCCCGCCCCACGTCGCGGATGGCGGCCCGGGCGGCGAGCGTCCCGAACGTGCCGATCTGCGCCACGTTCGCCTCGCCGTACTTCCGCTTCACGTAGTCGATCACCTCGCCACGCCGTTCCTTGCAGAAATCGATGTCGATATCGGGCGCCTCGCGGCGGTTGGTGTCGAGAAACCGCTCGAAGAGCAGGTCGTACTCCAGCGGGCAGACGTGCGACAGGTAGAGCGAATACGCCACGAGCGCGCCCACGCCCGATCCGCGGGCCGCCGCCGGGATGCCCTGCTCGCGGGCATAGCGCACGAAGTCCCAGACGATGAGGAAGTAGCTGGCGAAGCCGAGCGTGTCGATCACGCCGAGTTCGCGGTCGAGCCGCTCGAGCACCTGCGCATGCAGCGCCCCGCCCGGCGCGTCGGCCCAGCGTTTGGGCGCCGCGGCGTACCGCGCCCGCAGCCCCTCGAGGCACAGCCGTCGCAGCTCCTCCGAGGCCGACCTCCCCCCCGGCACCTCGAACCCGGGAAAATGCCGCTTGCCCAGATCGAGCTCGATCGCCACCGAATCGGCGATCTCCTGGCTGCGGCCGACGGCCTCGGCCACGAGGCCGCGATCGATGCCGCTGAACGCCGCGTGCATCTCCGCCGGGCTCTTGAGGTAGAACTCCGTCGAATCCATCTTCATGCGCGACGGGTCGTTGCGGAACCGGCCGGTGTTCACGCACAGCAGGATGTCCTGCGCCACCGCATCCTCGCGATCGACGTAGTGGCAGTCACACGTGGCGACCGGGGGAATGCCGAGCTCGCGGGCGACCTCGAGCGCCACGTCGGTCACCTGCTCCTGCACGCCGAGCCCGTTGTCCTGGATCTCGACGAAGTAGCGGTCGCCGAACAACCGCTGAAACCACCCGGCGACCTCCCGGGCCTGGGCGAGCGAGTCCCGGGCGTCGCGCGACGAGCCGATGAGCGACCGGCTGAACTCGCCCGACAGGCAGCCCGACAGGCAGATCAGCCCCTCGTGGTGGGCCGCGAGCAGTTCGCGATCGATCCGGGGCTTGAAGTAGAAACCCTCGAGGTAGGCCCGCGTGGCGAGTTGGAGCAGGTTGGCGAATCCCGTCTTGTCGCGCGCCAGGAGCGTCAGGTGATAGCTCGAGTCCTTCTGGCTGCCGGCATCCTTCTGAAACCGGCTGCCGGGCGCGATGTAGGCCTCGTAGCCGATGATCGGGTTGATCCCGGCCTTCCTGGCCGCCTCGTAAAACTCGAGCGCCCCGTGGAGGTTGCCATGATCCGTGATCGCCAGGGCGTTCATCCCCAGCTCGACGGTCCGGGCGACGAGCCTGTCGATCGGGCTCGCCCCGTCGAGCAGGCTGTAGTGGCTGTGACAATGCAGATGGGCGAAGCGGGGCGTGCTCATCCGTGGGCTCGCAGGGGTGGAGGCCCCAGTGTACCGCCTCGCGCCGACCCCCGGCTCACCCCGGCGTTTCGAGCGCTGCCGCCAGCGGCCAGCGGACGCGCTCGCCGGTGAGGCCGCTGGCGAACACCGCCGTGATCATCTCGACGGTGGTTCGCCCCGCGTACATGCCCGTCTCCGGCTCGCGGTCGTCCGCGATGGCGTCGAGCAGATCGGCCACGGCGAGCCGCCCCCACCCCGCCCGCTCGGCGGCCCGATCGACCTCCGCGGCCGGCGCGGGCGAGTCGAGCCCCTGCGGGCCGATCGGCTTCCAGGGATACTCCTTCTCGGTGCGCCACGGCGGCGCCTCGCGGAGCCAGGCATGGGGCACGTGGTCGGGACGGATGTGGATCGTCCCTTTCGTGCCCACGATCGTCAGGCCGAAGGCGGGCTGCTTCTGCCCCGCATCGCGCGTGCTCGCGAAATAGCCGATCGGGCCGTTCGCGAGGCCGAACATCGCCGCGATCGAGTCGCCGGCGATCCTGCCGATCCCCTCCGGACCGTCGACGAAGTCGGCCGGATCGATCGGCCGACCGCCGACGGAAACGCTCGCCTGGCACCACTGCGGCGCCCCTCCCAGGTCGACCATCATGTCGAGCACATGGCACCCCAGCACGACGAGGTCCTCGCCGCCACCGCGATGGTCCTCCTTGCCGCGGGCCCGCAGTTCCAGCACCCGCCCGATCCTGCCGTCCTCGATCAGATCGCGCACCGCCGCATACGACGGCGCGTGGCGATTGACGTAGGCGAGTCCGAGTTTCGCGTTGGCCTTGCGGCAGGCGGCGATCACGGACTCGGCCTCGGCTCGCGTCCGCACGAACGGCTTTTCGAGGAACACTCCCTTGGCCCCCGCCTCGACGGCGGCGATCGCCATCTCGGCATGGCAATCGACGTGCCGCATGCAGATGGCGACCAGGTCGGGCCGCGTCTCGGCCAGCATCGTCCGCCAGTCGCGAAAGCCGCGGGCGGCGTCGAGCGCGTGGCGGGTGACCGCCTGCGCGAGCCCGGGCTCCGACTCGTCGGCCACGGCCACGAGTTCCACGCCCGGCGTCGCGGCGACGAGCTCGTCGATCGCATGCCCCCAGTCGCCCCGGCCCGTCCGCCCGATCACCGCCGCCCGCATCGTCGCCATCGTGATTCCTCCGGTTCCGCCAAGGTCGTGCCCGTGGTCCGGCTATGATCGTACCCCATGCCGCATCCGTCATCCGACCACGCCTCCCACGGCCACTGCGGCCACCCGCACGACCACCGCACGCTCGCCGCCTCGCAGTTCGACCGGGCGATGCTCCTGGGCACGACGCTCAACGCCGGGTTCGTCGCCCTCGAACTCGGCGCCGGCCTGGCCGGCAACTCGCTCGCCCTCCTCGCCGACGCCGGACACAACGCGGGCGACGTGCTCGGGCTCCTGCTCGCCTGGGGCGCGGGCTGGCTGGCCCGCCAGCCCGCCACGACGCGGTTCACCTGGGGCTACCGTCGGGCCACGATCCACGCGGCGCTGGTCAACGCCGTGCTCCTGCTCGTGGCCTGTGGCGTGATTCTCTGGGAGGCCTGGCACCGGCTCGCGGCCCCGGCCCCGGTGGCGAGTTGGACGATGATCGCCGTGGCCGCCATCGGCGTCGTGATCAACACGGGCACGGCCATGTTGTTTCTCCGCGGCCGACGCGATGCCAACGTGCGCGGCGCCTTCCTGCACATGGCGGCCGATGCGGCCGTCTCCGCGGGCGTGGTCGCGGCCGGGATCGCGATCCTGCTCACCGGGCAGGCCTGGATCGACCCGCTCACCAGCGTCGTCATCGCCGTGGTGATCGTCGGCGGCACCTGGGACCTGTTCCGCGAGAGCCTCGACCTCTCGCTCGACGCGGTGCCCCGGGGGATCGATCCGGCGGCCGTGGCGGAGGGACTCGCCGCCATCGAGGGCGTGGCAGCCGTGCGCGACCTGAAGATCTGGGGGGCGAGCACTTCGGAGGCTTCGCTCACGGCCCACCTGGTGGTGCCCGAGGTCGCCCTGCACCGGACCGTGCTCGCCGCCGCCCGCCGCCTGCTCCACGAGCGCTTCCACATCGACCACACGACGCTCGAGATCGACGTCGGCGACTGATCGACGGAGCGGTCAGGCCGGCGGCCGGCCGGCGTAGCGCTCGAACAGGGCCGTCAGGCGCGGCTTGTCGAACGGCTTGACGATGAAGTCGAGCGCGCCCAGCTCGATGCACTCGACGAGCTTCGACCGCTGATCGACGGCGCTCACCATCACGACCCGGGCCTGCGGGTCCTCGGCCATGATCGACCGCAGCGTCTCGACGCCGTCGAGCGTCGGCATCACGATGTCGAGCGTCACGAGGTCGGGCCGCAGCTCACGGTAGCGCGACAGCCCCTCCGCGCCGTCGGCGGCCTCGCCCGCGACGTCCCAGCCCGCCTCGCGGGCGATGGCGGCGATCCGCATCCGCATGATCAGGGCGTCGTCCACGACGAGGAGTCGGGGCCGGGTGACGCCGGCTGCGGGAGGTGTGGGGGTGGACATGGGCTGCTCCTTGTCGTGGATCACCGTCGAGGGTCACAGGGTTCGGGTTCCGTGGCCGACCGTTTCCACCGTCACCGCGCCGGTGGCCACGTCGACAGACACCCGCCGCCCGCAGTCGCCGCCGCAGTCGCGGGCGATGACCGGGATGCGGGCGACGGCGAGGGCGTGTTCGAGCGCCGCCACGTTCTGCTCGCCGATCGGCGTGCCGGTGCCGAAGGCGAACATCCGCGCGCCGCCGACGAGTTTCGCCGTGCAGGCCGGAGCCTCTCCGGCACGTTCCGCCAGCAGCCGGAGCATCTCGGGAACCGCCGTGTCGGCGAACTTTCCAGGCGGCGTCGCCGCGCCGTGCGACGCGGGCAGCATGACGTGGGCCAGGGCCGCGAGCCCGCGACGCCGGTCGAGCAGCGCGACGGCCACGCACGATCCGACGAACGTCCGCAGCATGCCCTGCGTGGCCACGCCGATCCGGCCGATCGCCACGGCATCGGCATGAACGGCCGCGGCGCGGTCGGTGGGCCTGGTCACGCCGGTCGTCCCCGTCCACCGGCCGCCGCGAGGCGGCCGAGCGCGGCAGCGTCCGGCACGAACACGAGTCCGCAGCGGGTCGGGACGCCGTCGATGGAAAACTCGGTCGTCGCGAGCAACACCGAATCGGATTCCGCCGTCTGCATGCTCAAGGCGGCCTGCATCACCGTGGCGGGAAAGTCGCGCACGAAACAAGGTGGCGAGGGGATCAGCGCCCCCGCATCCTCCACACCGAGCCCCGTCGCCAGCGGATTGAGATACCGGCAGCCGACGATGTTGGCCGTTTCCATGACCGCCGACCGCTCGAGGTCATGCCACGCCCGCGACGTGCCGGGCGACCGGCCGAGCACGAGGTCGGCGAGGATGAGCCCGACGGCGTCGGGAGCGGTCAGCAGGATCACGCCGCCGAGTCCCCCGGCGACCTGCATCCCGGCCCCGCAGATCGGCTCGTCGCCCCGGCCGAGCACGGCCACGGCGTCCGCCAGGGGCAGCGACTCCAGCCGTTCCACGACGAGGCTCGCCGGACGATCGAGCCAGGCGGCGAGCGCCCGCGACGCCTGCGTGGCTCCGACCCGAAACAGGGTCTCGATCTCGTGGCTCACGCCGCTCATGCATCGTCCTCGGGTGCGTCGGTCCGGACCGCCCTGTCGATCATCGCCGCCACGTCCATGAGCAG
>RFUD01000104.1 GCA_009923125.1 Planctomycetia bacterium | reverse complement strand
GTCGAGATGGTGCGGTTTCCCACGCACCTGCGCGACGGCGAGGGAGTGCTCGTCGAGGTGCTCGGCAAGGCGGGTGAGCCGGGCGTCGACACGCAGACGGTGATCCACGAATTCGGCCTGCCCGGCCCCTTCCCCGACGCGGTGGCGGAGGATGCCAGGCGGCAGGCCGGGCGGTTCACGGAGGCGATCGAGCGCGGCCGTCGCGACCTCACCCGGCAGACGATCGTGACGATCGATCCCGTCGACGCCCGCGACTTCGACGACGCGATCTCCCTCGAACGGATCGATCGCGACCACTGGCTGCTCGGCGTGCACATCGCCGACGTGTCGCACTTCGTTCCCGAGGGCTCGCCGCTCGACCAGGAGGCGCTCGCCCGCGGGACGAGCGTCTACCTGCCCGACCGCGTGATCCCGATGCTGCCGGAGATCGTGTCGAACAATCTCGCGAGCCTGCAGCCTGGCCGCGTCCGCTACGCCCGGACCTGCTGGATGGAGTTCACGCCGGATGGGGCGCCGGTGCACGCCGAAGTGGAGCGGTCGGCGATCAAGAGCGCGCGGCGGTTCACCTACGAGGAGGTGGACGTGTTCCTCGGCGATCCCGAGACGCGGGCGGTCGAGATGGCGCCGGCCGTACGGTCGCTGCTCGGCCGGATGCGCGACCTCGCGCGGATCCTGCGGGCCCGGAGAACCGCCCGGGGCGCGCTCGAGCTCTCGATGCCCGAGGTGAAGATCGACCTCGACCGCGACGGCCGGGTCGAGGGGGCGCACGTCGTCGAGAACACCGAGAGCCACAAGATCATCGAGGAGTTCATGCTCTCGGCGAACGAAGCCGTGGCCGAGATGCTCGCCGGGGCCGGAGCGCCCTTCCTGCGGCGGATCCACCCGTCGCCCGACCTGCGGAAGCTCCGGCAGCTGACCGAGTTCGTCACCGAGCTCGGCTACGAGGTCGATTCGCTCGAAAGCCGGTTCGAGCTGCAGCGGCTGCTGGGTCTCGTGGCCGGCCGGGCGGAGGAGCACGCCGTGAATTACGCCGTGCTGCGCAGCCTGACGCGGGCCGCCTATGGCCCCCAGGAAGACGGCCACTTCGCCCTGGCGAGCGACTGCTACTGCCATTTCACATCTCCGATCCGCCGCTATCCGGACCTCACCGTGCATCGGGCGCTCGACCTCGTGGCCCGGGGGCGGAAGCCGCCGGCCGAGGGCCTGGCCCGGCTGGGCGACCAATGCTCGCAGCTCGAGCGCCGGGCGGAGGCGGCGGAGCGCGAGCTGGTGAAGCTGAAGCTGCTCAACTACCTGGCGACGCGCGTCGGCCAGGAGATGGACGCCGTGGTGACGGGGGTCGAGGCGTTCGGCATCTTCGTGCAGGGGATCGACCTGCCCGCCGAAGGGCTCGTGGCGATCGAGGCGTTGCCCGCCGACACCTACCGCTTCGACCGTGCCAGCCACACCCTGTCGGGCCGCCGGCCCGGCCATGCGTTCCGGCTCGGCGATCGCGTGCGGGTGGCGGTGGCGAAGGTGGACGTCGATCGCCGCACGCTCGACTTCCGTCTCGTGGGCACCCGCAGCCGCGGGCCGGCCGCCCCGCGGGCGGCCGACGTGCGCCGTCGCAAGGGCCGGCCCGCCGCGCCGCGCGGCAAGCAGGCGGGAAAGCGCGCGAAGAAGGCTCGCAGGCAACGCCGCCGGGAAGGGTAGCCCCGCGTTGATCCCGCGGCCGCAGGCTGGCGGGATCGTGGCGGTGATCTACACTCACCGCTGCCCGCGAAGCGTCACACCGGTGAGTTCCGTCATGTCCCAGCCCCTCCTCGAAACGCCCCTCTGCCGATGGCACGAGTCGCACGGCGGACGCATGGTCGATTTCGCCGGCTGGAAGATGCCGGTGCAGTACGGCTCGATCGTCGAGGAGCACCTCGCGACCCGGCGGGCGGCCGGGCTGTTCGACGTGTCGCACATGGGGCGGCTGACGGTCGCGGGCCCCGCCGCGATCGACTGGCTCGAGGGGCTGCTCACCCGCCGCGTCGCGGGGATCGAGCCCGGGCAGGCCCGCTACACGCTCGTCACCGGTCAGGCTCCGGGCGGCGGCGATGTCGTGATCCTCGACGACGCGATCGTGGCCCGCGACGAGGACGCGGCCGACGGCTCCCCCAGGCTCTCGCTCGTGGTGAACGCGAGCAATCGCGAGCGGGTGGTGGGCTGGCTCTCGTCCCGGTTGCCCGCCGCGGGCGTGCGGTTCGCCGACCGGACGTTTCAGACGGCCATGATCGCCGTCCAGGGGCCGCGGGCGGTGGACGTGGTGACGGGCCTCGCCAACGCGGCCGATGCGGAACGGATCGGCGGCCTGCGGCCGTACCGGACGGCGGTGGCGAGCATCGCCGGCCATCGGGCGGGTGTGAGTCGGTCCGGCTACACCGGCGAGGACGGCGTGGAACTCGTCGTCGATGCCGCGGCCGCCGAGCCTGTCTGGAACGCGCTCCACGCGGCCGGGCGACCGGTCGGTCTGGCGGCCTGCGGTCTCGGCGCCAGGGACACGTTGCGGCTCGAGGCGGGGATGCCGCTGTACGGCCACGAACTGCGCGAGGAGAGCGATCCCTTCGCCATCGGCCTCGGACTGGGCGTGACGCTCGATGGAAGGACCTTTCCCGGCGCCGAGCGATTCGCCGACCTGCGGGCCCATCCGCGCGGCCGCGTGCGGGTCGGGCTGGCGTTCGATTCGAAGCGGACCGCCCGTGAAGGCAGCAGTGTGCGGCAGGGCGGGCGTGAGGTCGGCACCGTGACGAGCGGGAGCTTCGCGCCATCGCTCGACCGGGCCGTCGCGATGGCCCTCGTGGACCGGGACGCTTCCGCCCCGGGCACGCAGCTCGATGTCGTCGTTCGCGAGGTCCCGCAGGCGGCCCATGTCACCCCCCTTCCCTTCCATCGCCGTGCCTGATCGGTGTCGATCGACGGCGGCCCGGTTCCCATCCAGGAGCACCACGCGATGACCGCAGCGATGAGGTTTGCGAAGTCCCACGAATGGGCACGCCCCGAGGGCGACGGCCTGGTCACGGTCGGCATTTCGGCCTACGCGGTCGAGGCGCTCACCGACCTCGTATTCATGCAGTTGCCGGAAGTGGGCCGTCGCGTGAAGGCGGGGGATTCGCTGGGCGAGATCGAGAGCGTGAAGGCGGTGAGCGACGTGTATGCGCCGATCTCGGGCGAGGTGGTGGCGGTCAACGCCGGACTGCCGGGGGCCCTGGAGACGCTCGGTCGCGATCCCTACGGCGACGGCTGGATGGTGAGGATCAGGCCCGACTCGCCCGCGGAACTCGACACCCTGCTCGACGAGGTCGCCTACGCCGCCCTCCTGAAGAGCCAGCCCCACTGAACGCCGGCGCCGCGTCGATGAACCTCCACGTGTGGTGGGATCCGCCGACCGACGGCCCGACCAACATGGCGGCCGACGAACTGCTCGCCGACGAGGCGCAGCGTCGCGGCGACTGCTGCTTGCGGCTGTACGGCTGGACGCCGACGACGGTGTCGCTCGGTGGTTTTCAGCGCGGCGCCGACGCCGAAGCGGAGCCTGCGATCGCCGGCGTGCCGGTCGTCCGCCGTCCGAGCGGGGGCGGCGCCATCGTGCACGGCAGCGACCTGACGTATGCGGCCGCCGTCCCGCGAGTGCATCCGTGGGGCGGCGGGCCGCAGGCGTTCTACGACGCCGTCCACGAGGCGTTGTGCGCGGCGCTTGCAGGTTTTGGTGTCGAGGCGTCGCCGTGGCGGCCGCCGGCCACGCCGCCCCCGGCCCCCGGTCGTGACGAGGGGCCGTTCTTCTGTTTCGATCGTCGCGCTTCCGGCGACGTCGTCGTGGGCGCGGCGGCGTCTCCGGATGGCCGGGGACACAAGGTCCTGGGCAGTGCCCAACGCCGGCTCGCCGCGACGGTGCTGCAGCATGGCAGCCTGCTGCTGGCGCGGAACCAGGATGTTTCCGGCGCGGCGAGCCATCCGGGCCTGGCCGAACTCGCCCCCGGCGGCTTGGCCCCGACCGCCGTGCCCGCCCTCGCCGAGCGCTGGCTGGGCCTGATCGCCGAGGGGCTCGGCATGCGGCTGGTGTGGGAACCGGGGCGATTCCACGAGCGGCCGGGCGTGGCGGAGCGGGCGACCCGGTTCGCCGACGCCCGCTGGACGTTCCGTCGCTGATCGCGGACAGGCCTGCAGGTCCCCTCTGGCCTTTCGCCGAACGGCGTTGGTAAGATTGAAGACCGAGGGTTTGGTTTCTGCAGGCCAGCGGAAGCGATTCGACACATGCGCACGAAACTCATCGTCGCCTCGGGCAAAAGCGCCGGACGGGCCATTTCGATCAAGCGCAGCCCGCTCCTGATCGGCCGTGCCGAAGACTGCGACGTGCGCCCGTTGAGCGAGGATGTCAGCCGCCGCCACTGCGCCATCCACATCGGGCCGGCGGACGCGTGGGCGGAGGATTTGGGCAGCCGCAACGGGACGTTCGTCAACGGCATCCGCATCAAGGAGAAGACGCGGCTCGCCGACGGCGATCTCGTGCGGGTGGGGGCGTTGGAGCTCAAGGTGTCGTGCGCCGCGCCCGCCCCGGCCGGCAGCGAGGACGACGTCTCGAAGTGGCTGATGGCCGACGAGGCCCCGGCCGGGATGTTCGACACCACCCGCACGCTGCCGCTGCCCGGAGCGACGGCCGGCGACGACGCCGCGATCGACGCCAGCAACATCCACGCCGGCAGCCCGACGGAGTCGTCCGGGGTGGGCGCAACGCAGTCGGGCATCTCGTCCAAGTCGAGCAGCAGCCTGGCGATCGAGGCGGTCAAGGCCTCGCAATCGAAGCCCGGGATGCTCCCCGCGGGCCCGAAGAAGTCGGCGGACAACTCGCGGGATGCGGCGGCCGAGGCGCTGCGGAAGTTCTTCAACAATCGCTAGATGGCGGCCGCGACGTCGGGTGGTGCCGGTCGGAGCGGCTGGCGCGGTCACGCGGGCGTGACGACCCGGATGGACCGCAGATTTTCCCCGACGCACAGGGTTTGCGCACGAGGCATCGGGCATAGTTTCGGCAGACCTTGCCACTGGCAGGGTGGCCCGCCGACGCCCCACCATCCATCCCGGAGGAACGCCCCATGCCGAACACCCTCAAGACCCCGCGGTGTGCCCGCCGTCAGGCCGAACGTGCCGCCGCCGGCGTCGGCCGCCGTCGCCTGATCGATCCGACGACGTGCGAACGCGATTACGACGCCGCCGAGGTCGAGTTCATGCAGGCACTCGATCGCTACAAGCGGTCGACCGGCCGGATGTTCCCCACCTGCAGTGAGATCCTCGAGGTTGTTCGCTCGCTGGGCTACGAGCGGGCCGCCGCCCTCTGAGCGTGGCCGGCGCGGGATGCGCAGGCTGGGCTGACGTTGTTTCGGCGGGGGGCCGTGCGGTACGGTCCGGCCATGAGCCCCGCGTCACCGGCCTGGAAGGGAATCCTCGCGATCGTCGCCTGCGCGGCGGGCGGCTGTGGCTGGCTGGGGCGCAACGACAACGCCGAAGGTGTGAAGCTCTACCAACAGGGAAACTACAAGGGGGCCGTCGACCACTTCCAGCAGGCGCTGGCGAGGCAGCCCGGCGATCCCGACTGCTTCTACAATCTGGGGGCCACGTATCACCAGCAGGCGAAACTGTTCGGCCGCCCCGCCGACATGCAGACGGCCGAGCAGTACTACCACCTCTGCCTGGCCCGCAACCCGAACCATGAAGCCTGCCAGCGGGCCCTCGCGGTGCTGATGGTGGAGGAGAACCGTGAGGCCGGCGCCGTGGCCCAGCTCCAGGACTGGGCCCGGACCGCTCCGGGCAATCCCGCCCCGCACATCGAACTCGCCCGGCTGTTCCAGGAGCGGGGTGACCCACGGCAGGCGGAGAACCACCTGATCGACGCCCTGACGATCGATCCGAACAATACGCGGGCGCTGGTGGCGTTGGGGCAGTTGCGCGAGACCGCCGGCGATCCGTCCCAGGCGGTGCAGAACTACTCGCGGGCCCTGGCCGTGGACGGTCGGCAGCCGGCCGTCGCCGCCAAGGTGGCGGCCCTCAATGGAGCGACCGCCACGCCGGGAACCGTGGCCCGTTGACCGTCGTTCCGCGGCCTCCTATCCTGCCCCGACTGCCGTTCGGTGGCCGTCGCGCTGCGGGGATGACGCCGGCCGGCCGGTCCTGTCGGCAGCTTTTGGAGGCATCCTGTGACGGAGCGCAGTCTCGTGTCGGTCGCTGAGCGGGTGTTCAACTTCTCCCCCGGCCCGGCCGTGCTTCCGCTGGAGGTGCTGGAACGGGCGCGGGACGAGCTGCTGGCGCTGCCGGGCGTCGGGATCTCCGTGCTGGAGATCAGCCACCGGAGTCCGGCCTTCGACCGGATCCTCGAGGAGACGCTCGGCGACCTCAGGAGCCTGCTCGGCATCGGTCCCGATCACGAGGTGGTGTTCCTCCAGGGCGGCGCGAGCCTGCAGTTCTCGATGGTGCCGATGAACCTGCTGCGGGGCCGGACGCAGGCCGCCGATTACGTGGTGACCGGCACGTGGGGCGCCACGGCGATCAAGGAGGCCCGGCGGGAAGGTCGGGTGCACGTGGCCTGGGACGGCGGGACGACGAACTACGACCGACTGCCGGCGGCCGGGGAGATCGCGCTGTCGGCCGATCCCGCGTACGTGCACGTCACCAGCAACGAGACGATCCAGGGCGTGCAGTGGAAGCACGATCCCGACCTCGGGCCGGCGCCGCTCGTCTGCGACTGTTCGAGCGACTTCCTCTCGCGGCCGATCGACGTCGCGAAGTACGGGCTGATCTACGCCTGCGCCCAGAAGAATGCCGGCGTCGCGGGCGTCACCACGGTGATCATCCGCAAGGACCTGCTCGACCGTTCGCGGGACGACCTGCCGACGATGCTCGATTACCGGACGCACGTGAAGAACGGGTCCCGCCCGAACACGCCGCCCGTGTTCGCCGTCTACGTGCTCGGGCTGGTGTGCCGCTGGATTCGCGACTCCGTGGGCGGGCTGGCCGCGATGGACCGCCACAACCGCGGCAAGGCGAAGCTGCTGTACGACGTGCTCGACGCGTCGGGCGGCTTCTACGCCGGCCATGCGCGGCCCGACTGCCGCTCCGACATGAACGTCACCTTCCGCCTCCCCGACGAGGCGACCGAGAAGGAGTTCGTGAAGGGCGCTTCGGCCCGCGGCCTCATCGACCTCAAGGGACACCGCTCGGTCGGCGGCATCCGGGCCAGCATCTACAACGCGATGCCGATGGCCGGCGTCGAGGCCCTCCGCGACTACATGCTCGAATTCCAACAGGCTCGGCGGGCCTGACGCCTCCGCGCGACGGCGGCGACACCCGGAAAGGACACCCATGCCCTCGATCATCGTGCTCGATACGCTCAGTTCCGACGGCATCGCCCTCCTCGATGCGGCCGCGGCGGCGGGCATCACCTACGAGGTGGTGACGGGCCTGTCGGGGCCGGCCCTGCGGGACGCCCTCGCGCGGCACGACGGCGCCATCTGCCGCAGCGGCGTGAAGATCACGGCCGACGCGCTGGCCGGCAACCACCGCCTGAAGGCGATCGTGCGGGCCGGCGT
>RFUD01000103.1 GCA_009923125.1 Planctomycetia bacterium | reverse complement strand
CGTCGAGCAACGCCCGGGCCGTGCTCGACTGGGCGTTCGCGAAGACGAAGCGCGTGCTGTTCTTCCCCGATCAGCACCTCGGGCGGAACACGGCCCGGACGATGGGCGTGGGGCTCGATGAGATGTGCGTGTGGAATCCGCACGATCCAGCGCTCGGCGGAAACACGGCCGATCAACTGAAGAAGAGCCGCGTGATCCTCTGGCAGGGGCATTGCAGCGTGCACGCGATGTTCAAGCCGGAGCACGTCGATGCGATGCGGGCGAACCTCCCGGGCGTGAAGGTGCTCGTGCACCCCGAGTGCTCGATGGAGGTCGTGGACAAGGCCGACCTCGTCGGCTCCACGAGCTACATCCTCAAGCAGGTCGAGCAGGCGCCGCCGGGCACGACGTGGGCGATCGGCACGGAACTCCACCTCGTCAAGCGGCTGGAGCACAACCACCCCGAGCAGACGATCCGGTTTCTCTCGCCGGTGGTCTGCATGTGCGCCACGATGTATCGCATCGATCTCGCCCACCTCTGCTGGAGCCTCGAGCATCTCGAGCGGGGAAAGCCCGTGAACGTGATCCGGGTGGACGACGAGACGGCGCAGTGGGCGCTCACCGCCCTCGAAAGGATGCTGGCGGTCCGATGAGGATCGCGCGCGGGTCTGCGGCGTTCGTGGGCTTCGCCGTGTTGACGGCCGTGGTGGTCGGCCGCGCCGGCCCCTCACCGGCGGCCGAACCTCAACGCAGCGAACTCGTCCAGGCCGCCCTGGCGAGCCAGGAGGCGTTGTGGCGCCGGATCGGGAATGCAGATCCCGGCCCCACGAACTCGTGTCGCGAACTGTTCACCGCCGCGCTCGCCCTCTGCGAGGCCGGGCGTCATCCGGAGCGGCTCGACCGGCTCTTCGAGCTCGCCGAGCGGATGCAGGATCGCGACCCTGCCAGCCCGACGTTCGGCAACCTCCGCTGGTACTGGCGCGACGCCGGCGTCACCGATCACAACGCGGTGGAGTTTTGCAGTTTCGACATGCATCTGATCTGGAGGCTGCACCGGGAGTTTCTGCCGCCATCCGCCCGGGACCGGCTCGACACGATCATGTCCCGCGCCGTCGATGCGTGCCTGCGGCACCGCGTGCCCGCCTCCTACACGAACATCGCGATCTTGAACGCCATGAATCTGGTCACACTCGGTGAGGTCCGTGACCGGCGCGACGCCGCCGAGGAAGGCTATCGCCGTCTCGACGGACTGGCGGCCGACGTGTGGCGGTTCGGACTCCACGAATACTGCAGCCCCACCTACTACGCGATCGACGTGCGGGGCCTCGCCGTGCTCGAGCGGTTCGCGGAACGTGACCCGGGCCGACGTCTCGCCCGCGCGCTGTTGGAACTCGTCTGGACCGACATCGCCCTCAACTCCTTTCCGGCTGCCGAGCGGCTGGCCGGGTCGCACAGCCGCACCTACGACTATCCGCGCGGCCTCGGCGACCTCCAGCAGGATCTGCGCTGGGCGGGGTGGAGCGATATTCCCGTCGGCAAGGGTGCGGCGGTGCTCCATGTCGCGCAAGCGCGCTGGTCGCCCCCCGAGCGGCTGCTCGACGCGTCCCGGACCCGGTTTCCCCGGCTGGTCAGGCAGGCGTGGGGGCCGCGGGCGGTGGACTCGCGCACGCACTGGCTGCTCGCCGACGTCACGCTCGGCTGCTCCGGCGCGTGCTACGGCCCGCACGACGCTCCGCTCACGTTCGATCTTCCGGGCCCGCCCGGAACGGTGCGCGGATACTTTCTGCCGGACGGCCGCGAGGATCCCTACGGCCAGAAAAAATTCAGCGACGGCAGTGCGCGGCATCAGAAGGCGCTGCATCTCACGCCCTTCTGGGCCGGCGCCCAGCGCGAGGCCGATGCTCTCGGCCTCGTGGTCTACCGCGACGACGATCTGACGGGGCCCGAGACGATCAACCTCCAGAGCCACTTCGTGGTGCCCCGGGATGTCGATGGCATCTGGCTGCGTGGTCGCGCCGTCGCCCTGCCGCCCGGGACGCCGGACGCTCCGGCACGGGTTCCGATCGCGAGCGGCGATCCGCTCGTCCTGCGCAAGGGGTCGGCGGCGGTCGGCCTGCGGGTCGTGTGGACGCAGGCCCGGGATGGCGGGCCCGCGGACATGGCGGTCGTCGATGACGGCAACCGCGTGGGCGCGCTGAGGATCACGGTGGAGCATCGCCGGGATCGGGCGACAGACCGGGCCGGCGCGGCATTCTGGGTGCGGGTGGGCGGAGGGCTCGGCAGCGACGAGGCGTTCACCGCCTGGCGCTCGGCGTTCGAGCAGTCGGCCCCGACGAGTGTCGCAGCGTCGCCCGATCGCATCCGTCTCGCGGTTCCGGGGCTCGGCGGCGAGGTGGCGATCGTCGCGGAGGCGCCGTTTTCCCGTACGAGCACCGTGCGTCTCGATCCGCCTCCGAGCCGTGCTGTGCTGGAGCTCGATGGCACGGATGTCGGCCGTGAGCTGCTCGACCGCGTCGAGCCGTGCGCGTCGTTCGCCGCCGCCTCGGCACCCCAACGCGTGATCGACATCCCGCCGGACGGTGCCGTGCGCATCGAGGCGGAAGCGGGCTTCGTCCTGCCGCGGATGGCGGTCGCCGACGACGGCGACGGAACCCGCTTCGTCTGGCAGCCGGAGACGCAGCCCCCTGTCGCACCGTCGGGCAGTGCGTCGTATCGCCTGCGCGTCCCGGTCGCAGGGCGGTTCTGGCTCTGGGGCCGCGTGCTCGCGCCCGATGGGGAGCACGACTCCTTTTCGATCACCGTCGAGGACGCCGCGGGCAGCGGCATCGTGGACGGCGCGTGGCATCTGCCCCGCTCGGCGCGCTGGCAGTGGGCGGCCGCCACGGTCGGCGTGTCGCGCGGTCCGACGCCGCTCGATCTCCCCGCGGGTGAGGTCCGGGTCACCGTGCTCCCGCGCGAGGCGGGCACGCGGCTCGACGCCCTCTGGATCACCACGGACCCCGCCGCTCGGCCCTCGGCGACGCTCGACAGTGGCTGCAACGGGTCAGGCTTCGGCGAATGAAACCCGGCGAGGGGTCACCCCTCGCCTCCCGCTTTTCCGTTGAGGAGGCTCGGGGATGCCCGCTGCCCTCGAGCGGGCTGTGGAAGCGAGCGCAGCCATGGATGGCGAAGCGAAGCGGACACGCAGAGAGCCGAGGCCTGGAGGGCCGAGGCGAACGTCCGGCGAGAGGGCATGGGCAGCCCCGAACCGGCTTCACTGCTTGGCGACCGACTGCAGGCGCGGCGTGAACCGCGTGGGCGTGCCCGAGGCGTGGCCGGTGAGGAACGCCGCCCAGTCGGGGGCGCGGCCGGCGATGGCGAGGGAACGGTACTTCGCCATCAGTGCGGCGCCCCAGGCCGTGCCCTCGACGCCCCCGTCGAGGATCGTGACCGGCGCGTTGAAGACGTCGGCGAGCAGCTGCCCGAGTGCCGGGGTCTTCGCCAGGCCGCCGGAGAGGATGATCTCGCTGCGCGGAAACTTCTGGGCGTCGAGCGGTTCGCTTCCGAGTCGGAGGTTGAACATCGTGGCCAGGAGCATCGCCCTGGCGACGTTGCCCGGCGTGGCGTTCTTCTCGTTGAGCCCGACCACCGAGGCCGAGCCGCCGTGCGACACGCCGAGGCCCGGCTCGTCGTCCATGAAGGGCAGGGCGAGGAGGCCGCCGCAGTCGTCGGGGGCGGCGAGCAGCTGCGGGATCACGGCCGCGAAGCCGTCGCCCCGTCCTCCACCATCCACGCGGCCGAACATCTCGACGACCGCGTTCAGCGCCGTCGTGCCGTTCCGCAGCCAGACCATGTTGATCGGCTTGCCGTCCGGCGCGCAGAAATGATCGACACTGCGTGCGATGCCCGTGAACGGCCGGTCGCCGACGGCGTTGGCCACCACGCTCGTGCCGAAGCTCATCGACACCGTGCCGGCCGTGCCGATGAGCGAGCCGGTGAGCGCCGCCGGCTGGTCGCCCTCGGCCGGGGCGACGGGCGTGCCGACGGGGAGTCCGAGCACGCTCGCGCCGTGGCCATCGAGCGACCCGCCGTCCTGGCCCGCACGCCGAACCTGCGGCAACAGGTCGCGGAGCGGCGGGATCGACCGGCCGCCGCCCGCGGCGTGCACGAGCGCGTCGAACCCGGCGAGGAGCCGGGCGTCGTAGTCGAGCGCGGACTGGTCGATCGGAAACATCCCGGACGCGTCGCCGATGCCGAGCGTCCAGCCGCCCGTGAGCCGGAAGGCGAGCCAGCCTGCGGGCGTGGTCAGGTGGGCGGCTTTCATCGCCACGTCGGCCCGGTTGCGGATCGTCCACAACCACCGGGCGGCCGTGATCCGCTTCGGCATCTTCGTGCCGAGCCGCTCGGTGAGCTCGTGGCCCTCGGCCTCGTTGCGACCGTCGCACCACAGCCGCGCAGGACCCAGTGAGCGGCCGAGTTCGTCGGCGAGCACCTCGCCGTGCATCTGTCCGCAGATGCCGATCGCCCGCACGTCGGGTTCGACACCGAGGGCCGAGAGCTTCCGCCTCAGGTCGGCCATCGCGGCGGCGAGCGCCCGCTCCCAGTCGGCCGGATCCTGTTCGTAGCACTCGCCGCCCAGCCCGGGCACCATCCCGTAGCCCGCCTCGCCGGCGGCGAGGATCCGCAGCTCGTCGTCGGTGAAGATCACCGACAGGCCTTGCGTGCCGGCGTCGATGCCGAGGAACCCGGTTCGTTTCATGGCGGAATCACTCCTGTGCTCAGGCATCCCAGCGGAGGCTCGGCGACACGCCGTGGCCGCGCGTGCCGCAGAACGAGACGTCGATCCCCAGATCGCGGGCCACCGCCGCCTTGAGGAGCGCGGCCTTGTCGGCGGCTGCAGCATCCTTGGCGTAGGCCACCTGGACGTGGTTCGCCTTGTGGCGGGCCATCATCTGGTCGCGCGAGATGCCGTAGGTGACCGCGTGCATGATCGGCCACTGCGGCGTCGTGGCGTCGAGACGGCGGCGGGTCTCCTCCTCCGGAAGCTTCACGACCTGTGCGCGGCCGATGTCCATGCGAAGTTTTTCGGTTCCGCTCGTGCCATCGACCCAGATCCGGCTCCATACGATCTCGCCCGGCTTGCTCACGCCGGCGAGCGTGCTGCCGCCGAGCCGGAAATACATCGGCGGCTGCCGGAAGCCCTCCGCGCCCTTCCAGCCGCCCGTGAAGTGGGCGGGCGGCGCGCCTCCCGAGATCTCGAACACCCACACCCACTGGTCGGTCGACCGCGACTGGTCCCAGTCGCCCCAGCGGATGTCGTGGAGCGTGTTCTCCACCGGCTGGCCGAGGGCCTCGTGCACCCGCTGCGTGAGCAGGCCGTCGAGGCCCGCGCACTCGTCCACCTCGTTGAAGTGCACGAGCGGTTTTCCTTTCCAGAGGATTCGGCTCGAGCCCTCCGCTGTCACCGGCGGTCGCTTCGAGTCGTTGAGCATCCCTTCCACGAGGTCACTGGCCGGCAGCAGGTCCTTGAGCCCCTGCTGGTACTGGATGCCGACGAGATCACAGCCGAACCGATCGGCGATCCGCAGCGTGGCGACATACATCTTGCACTGCAGGAGCACCTGGGTCCGCGTCAGGTCGCGGGCCTCGTCCTTGCCGAAGTGGAACCGCATGCCGGCCTTCTCCAGCCACCTGAACACCTCGCGCGCCTCGGTGTCGCCCACCTGCATCGTCTCGTGATACAGGGCGCTCTGGCTGAGCCGCTCCTTGAACACGCCCGTCGCGTGGAGGAGGTGGTCGGGGATGATCGCGTTGAACATCCCCATGCAGCCCTCGTCGAAGACGCCCATCAGGGCCTTCGCATGCCGCAGTTCGGCGGCGATCGTCGCCGCGGCCTGCGCCAGCGGACGCGGGATCGACACGTTCGCCAGGGGGACGACATGGCTCGTGTCGTGATGCACGTGGGCCGTGTCCAGCCACGACTGCAGGTGGCGGCGGAACGTCGGGCTCGCGAAGTCGTCGGCCCACAGCGTCTGGTGGGGCACGCCCGCCTTCGTCAGCGAGCCGTTCAGGTTCAGCATGCCGACGAGGCCGGGCCATTGCCCGGACCAGTTGGCCACGGTGAGGATCGGGCCGGAGTGCGTCGTGAGCCCGGGCAGCACGTGGTTGGAGTACTGCCAGACCGCCTCGGCGACCACGAGCGGGGTCTCCGGGTCGATGGTCGCGAACACGTCGAGCCCCTCGCGGGCCCCGGCGATGAAGCCGTGGCCGCGCGCACGCGACGATGCGTGCCCGCGGGCGAGCGTCCAGCCGGCCGTGGCGAACGCCTTCGTGAGGTCGGCCTCGAGGGCCTGCTGGGCGGGCCAGCAGACGCGGTTGGCCTCCTCTCGGAGGTCGCCGCTGGCCACGAGCACAGCGCGGCGGCCGGCGGGCGTTTTTCTGGTCTTGGGGACGGCGTGGGATCGGGCGGTGGCGGCCATCGGCGGATTTCCCCCTGATGGAATCGGGCGATCGGCGGGAACTATACTCTGCGGGCCGCCCCTCCAGGAGATGCATCCATGATCGCCCCGCGCTTTCGGCTCGTCGTGCCGGCCAGCATGCTGATCATGGCGCTGGCGGCGCGCGGCGTGGTTGTCGCCGATCCCCCCGCCCCGGCTCCAGCCGCCCCGGCGGCGAACCTCGGCGAGTTCAAACGCTGGGTGATCGCCGCCGACTACACGAGCGACGGCTCGACCATCGTCACGGCGGGGGGCGAGAGCCTGCTCTACCGCCCGGGGGATGTGGTCGTCTGGAAAGCCGATGGGTCCCGCGTCGGCGACCTCGCCGGCCACCCGACCGCCGTGTGGGCGGTGCAGGTTTCCAAGGATGGCACGCGGGCCGCGACGGCGGGCTACGACGGGCTCGTGAAACTCTGGGACCTGCCAGCCCGCACGGCGAAGCACGATCTGAAGAAGCACAAGGGATGGGTCCGTTCGCTGGCCTTCTCGCCCGACGGCGCGAAACTCGCGACGGCCGGCGAGGACGGTCTGGTCGTGCTGTGGGACGCCGCCACCGGCCAGGAGGTCAAGGCGATCACCGCCCATGCCGGCCCGGTGACCGCGGTGGCGTTCTCGCCCGATGGTGCGACGCTCGCGACCGGCGGCGGGGACAAGCTCGTGAAACTCTGGAACGCGGCCGACGGCGCGGAGAAGGGGAAACTCGAGGGCCACGGCGACGCCCTCTGGGCCGTCGCCTTCTCGCCCGACGGCGCGCGGCTCGCGACCGCCGGCGCCGATCGCACGATCAAGCTCTGGACGACGGGCGACTCCAAGGAATACGCCACGCTCAAGGGGCACCGCGACTGGGTGACATCGGCGGCTTTTTCCGCCGACGGCGCGCGGCTGGTGACCGGCAGTCTCGACGGCGGCGTGAAGTTCTGGGATGTGAACGCCAAGGGTGAGCAGGAAGGCGTCCCGGCCGAGAAGTCGAGCGTGTGGTGCGTCGCCTTCTCGCCCGACGACAAGCAGGTGTTCGTGGGGACGCATGTCGGTGGAAAGGTCATGCCGACGCCGGCGGCAAAGCTTCTTCCGCCTCCCCCGCCGCCGCCCGCTCCACCGGCTGAGAAACCGGCTGAGAAACCGGCTGAGAAACCGGCTGAGAAACCGGCTGAGAAACCGGCTGAGA
>RFUD01000102.1 GCA_009923125.1 Planctomycetia bacterium | reverse complement strand
CTCCATGTAGGGGGGAAAAGGCTTCAGCAACCCAACCGAGGGTATGCGAAAGCATGCCCTCGACCCCTACATGGTTTCACCCTGGTGGAGTTGTTGGTCGTGATCGCGATCATCGGCGTCCTCGTGGGGCTGCTCCTCCCCGCGGTGCAGAGCGCCCGCGAGTCGGCCCGCCGATCTTCGTGCACCAACAACGTCCGGCAACTCGCCGTCGGCGTGCACAACTACGAAAGCGCGAGGAGGACTTTTCCTCCGAGCATGCTGCACACCCCGAAAACCACATTTGTGTCGAATAACGGCTCTTGGTCGATCCATGGTCGCATCCTTTCGTTTCTCGAGGAGGACACCGCGGCGTCGAAGGTGAACATGGAGCAGGCGTGGGATGACGGTTTCACCCACTTAACGCCCGATCCGACGAAGAATTGGACGACCGTGAAGGACATGCGGATCAAGACGTTCGCCTGTCCGAGTGAACGCAACAACGTGCTGCGCACGAAGGCGAGCGGTGGAGTCAACGTCCCCTACGTCGCCCCCCACACCTACGGCTTCAACTTCGGCACATGGTTCGTGTATGACCCGGACACCGGCGCGGGTGGAGATGGTGCCTTTCATCCCAATTCGAAGTTCAAGGCGGCGATGTTCACCGATGGACTCTCGAAGACGCTGTGTGTCGCTGAAGTCAAGGCGTTCACGCCCTACGTCCGCAACACGCCCGATCCCGGCGGCACGTATCCGGCCGGATCCCCGCCGGGCGACCCGACGACGATCAGCGGCCTGTGCGCCGGGGGTGACGCGAAGCTCGGGGCGAGCACGAATGACTGCACCGGTCATACGGAATGGCCCGACGGCCGGGTTCATCATGCCGGCTTCACGACGGTGTTCACGCCCAACACGCGGGTTCCGCATACGGCGAGCGGCATCGAGCACGACATCGACTTCAACTCACGGCAGGAGGGTTCGAATGCGACCCAGAAGACCTTCGCGGCGATCACGTCGCGGAGCCATCACCCGGGCATCGTGGTGACCTCGATGATGGACGGTTCGGTCGGCACGATGTCCGAGACGGTCGATCTGTCCGTCTGGAGGGCCCTGGGAACGCGGGCGGGTGCCGAGACCGTCGCGACGCCCTGATGAGCGGGGCGTTCCGAATCGGTGACCCCGCGCTATACTTTTGCCCCCGGAGGTGCTCCATGAAATTGTCATATCGAGCCTTGTTTTTTACGATCGTGACGGTTGCCATCGCCTGCTTCGCCGGCGTCGCCCCTGCGGCCGACACCGCCGCGATCAAGGCCGCGATCGAGCGGGGCTCGAAGTACCTCATCGAGCAGGGACAGGCCGACGACGGCAGCTTCTCGTCGCAGGTCGGGCCGGCGGTGACGGCGCTTGCCGTGACCTCACTCGTGCAGAGCGGCACGCCGGCCGACGATCCGGCCGTGCAGAAGGCGCTCGCCTATCTCCTCAAGTTCAAGAACACCGACGGCGGCATCCATACGCCCGACTCGAAGGTCGCCAACTACGAGACGTCGATCGCGATCATGGCGCTGGCCGCCTGCAACTACGGCGGCCGCTACGCCAAGGATCTCCAGGAGGCCGAGGCCTTCGTGAAGGGGCTGCAGTGGGACGACGCCGAAGGGAAGGGGACGGACGATCCCGCGTACGGCGGCGCCGGCTACGGCAGCAAGGGCCGGCCCGATCTCTCGAACACGGCCTTCATGATCGAGGCCCTGCGGAGCGTGGGCACGAGCCAGAACGACCCGGCCATCCAGCGGGCGCTGGCGTTCGTCTCGCGCACGCAAAACCTCGAGGGACCGCACAACACGCTTCCGCATCCGGCGAAGAATCCAGACGGCGGCTTCTACTACACGCCGGCCAACGGCGGCGAGAGCCAGGCCGGCACGCTCCCCAACGGCGGCTTGAGAAGCTACGGCTCGATGACCTACGCGGGCCTCAAGAGCATGATCTTCGCCGGGCTCACGAAGAGCGACCCGCGCGTGAAGGCCGCCACCACCTGGCTCCGCAAGCACTACACGTTCGCGGAGAACCCGGGGCTCCAGGACGCCGGCCTCTTCTACTACTTCCACACCGCCGCCAAGGCGCTCGACGTGCTCGACGAGAACCCGTTCGTGGATGCGGAGGGCACGCAGCACGACTGGCGAGCCGAGTTGTCCGACACGATCCTCGCGAAGCAGAAGCCCGACGGCTCGTGGGTGAATGGGAACGCCCGCTGGATGGAGGGCGACCCGAACCTCGTCACGGCCTACGCCCTGCTCGCCCTCTCGTACTGCACGCCGTAGCACGTCGCGCGTGACTGGCTCATCGCGTTCTATCCGGCTCGGTGCTGGCCGTGCCCTCTCGCCGGACGTTCGGGTTGTTGAGCGGGCGCCGGCTTCGGGCTCCCCGTATCCCGTCGCCGGACGCTCGCTGCGGGCATCCTGCCCTGCGCTCGCTCGACTCCGACTGCGCTTCGCCATCCTGGCTGCGCTTGTCTGCGTACGCCGGCGACCGGGATACGGGGAGCCCGCAGCCTCCTCAACCGGAACGGGGAGGCTCGGGGCTGCCCAGACCATCGAGCGGGCTATGGGAGCGAGCGCAGCCAGGATGGCGAAGCGGAGCGGACATGCAGAGAGCCGAGGCCGGGAGGGCCGAGGCGAACGTCCGGCGAGATGGTCCGGGCAGTCACGAGCCGGGGCCACCGAGTTGACGTGAGGGCAGGCGCGGCGCCGGCCCCACGCGGCGTTACTCGGCGACGTAGAACACGGCGCGGGAGCTGACGGCGCGGTCGCGGCGGCGGCGCGGGCGCGGCGGGGCGATCATCCGCGAGTCGAGCAGGTCCGCGATCGTCTCCGCGTCAACCACGGCCGTGGCCGCAATCTCGTGTTCGAAGCCGAGCACGTCGGCGATCGGGCACAGGGGCGTCACACGCACGACGCACTCCCGGCCGCCGACGGTCGTGACCCACGGCTGGGTGACGGTTCGGGAACGGGTCGGGACGTTCGGGGTGGTGGCGGGCATGGCGAGGCCTCCTGCGGGTGAGGGTCGAGCCGCCGGCGGGCCGGCGACGAGGACTCTCTGATGCATTCTGCGCGCCAATCAGCGCGCGTGCGGCGAAAGCGGTCGGCGCGGCGACTTTGCCCTCCCAAGTTCCCCACCTTCACCCGCACGGCCCGGACGTTTGGCAGTCTTTACCTGGTCCGCACTGTCGGGCGTCGGTCAGGCACGGGTCGGAAGTGAAAAATTTTCACGCCTGCCCGGCGGCGTCGCCGGGCGCCGTGGCGGGGGTCGCCCGGGATTTCCGCATCCGGTCGCGGAGCTTCGCGGCCAGTTCGTAGTTTTCGGCATGCACGGCGTCGGCGAGCTGCTCGTCAAGGGTGCGGCCCACGTCGTACCGCTGGCGGACGCTCTCGCGCATCTCCTCGAGCCGCTTCACGAGCTCGTCTTCCGAATACTGATCGGCCGCGTCGTACCGCTCGAACATGCCGCGGAACCGGTCGAGTCCACGGTTGATCTCCGCGATCGCGGCCTCGGGCCCCTGCTCCTCGAGGAGCGCGAGCGACCCGGCCTGCACGCGGTGGAACAGCACGAACGGGCGGTACTGCTCGTGCGACAGCGTCCAGTCGTCGTCGGGGGAGTGCTCGCGGACGAAGTCCATGAAGGCCAGGCTGTGGTCGGCGTCCTTCGCCGCCCGGCGGTATTCGCGGAGGGCCAGCCAGCAGACGCGGCGGTGGTAATACTGCACGAATTCGCGGTCGGCCTCGGAGCACTGCTCGCGCGACAGCCGGAACGAGCCTCCCTCGCGGATCGCCTCGCCCACGAGGTAGTCGTAATAGGTCTCGGCGCCGTGCGGCCGCGTCCCGTCGGGCCGGAGGTCGGTCTCCATCTGCAGCACCCCGAGATCGACCCGCATCTGGAGCACCTCGCGGCCGCTGCGGGCCTTGAACAGGCGGGCGCTCACCTCGCCGGGCTTGAACTCCCAGCCTTTCAGCACGGTGTCGATGTCGCGGGGCGATGGCATGCACGGATCCTTCGTGGATGGGCCGGTCGGCGTCGTCCCGATCGGTGCACGAAGTATACCAGCGACGGTTTCGCCGTTCGCGCAGGGGGCGTGAATGCCGTGCTACTCGCCGATCCGGCCGCGCAGTCGCTTCGTCTCGGCGTGCCGCCGCTTGCCTTCGAGCCGCTTCTTGACAGCCGCTCGCGTCGTCTTCGTCGGTCGCCGCCGCTTGGGCGCGGTGAGCGACCGCGCCACGATCTCGGACAGTTTCGCGAGGCAGTCGGCGATGTTGCGGGGCTGATCGCGGTGCCGCTGGCTCGTGATCACAAGCGCGCCCTCGCGGGTCAACCGCGCCCGTTCCCGCTCCAGCAGCCGGGCCCGAACGTCCTCGGGCAGGCAGGGGGAGCGGCGGGCGTCGAACCGCAGGACCGCCTTGCTGCTCGTGCGGTTGACGTGCTGGCCGCCCGGCCCGCTCGACCGGACGAACTGCCATGCGAGCTCGGAGGCCGGAATCACGACCCGTCCGACGCGGACCTCTTTTTCGCTTCCCACGAGGTGTACCCTGTGAGTCTGTGAGCGGGAGAGTGACGGGAGATCGGATGCCGCCGATGCCGCCTGTGGCCGTGAGTATACGAGTGCTGCTGTGCGTCGCGGTGGCCGGCTCGGCATTCGGGTCACCGGCGGCCGAACTGCCCGATCTCTCGTCGCGTGCCGGCGAGGATTGGGGGGCGTTTCTCGGCCCGACCGGCAACGGTCGCAGCGGATTCGAGGGGATCGCCGCGCCCTGGCCCGAGGCGGGGCCGCGGGTCGTGTGGCATGTGCCGCTCGGCGAGGGCTACTGCGCGCCGGCCGTGTCGCGCGGCCGGCTGGTCATTTTCGACCGCGCGGAAGGACGGATGCGGACCCGCTGCCTCGAGGCGGAGACGGGGCGGCTCGTGTGGGAGGAGTCGTATGCGAGCGACTACCGCGACACGTTCGGCTACGACGGCGGTCCGCGGGCCGCCCCGGTGATCCATGGCGACCGCGTGCTCACGTTCGGTCCCGAGGGCCGGCTCGAGTGCCGCGCGCTCGCCGACGGGGCGAGCCTGTGGCACGTCGAAACATCGCGGGCGTATCACGTGGTGCAGAATTTCTTCGGCGTGGGCGCCGCGCCTCTCGTGGTCGACGTGGCGGAAGGCGCGATCGTGGTGGTCGAGGTCGGCGGGAGCCGGCCGGGCAGCACGCCTCCGGCACCGGAACGGCTCGACCTGGTGAAGGGGCTCGACAGCGGGCTCGTGGCCTTCGACCTGGCGACGGGCCGCGAGCGGTGGCGGTCCTCGTCGCAGCTCGCCAGCTACGCCGCGCCGGTCCTCGCGCGGCTCGACGGCAAGCCGCGGATCGTGGCCTGGATGCGCGATGAACTGCTCGTGGTCGAGCCTGTTTCGGGGGCGGTGCTCGCCGAGTTTCGCTGGCGGGCCGACGAGCTGTTCAGTGCGGTGGCCGCGAGCCCGGTCGTGGATCGCGGCCGCATCCTGCTGTCGGAGTGCTACGGCCCGGGAAGCGTGCTGCTCGACGCGGAGGGGGGCGATCTGCGCGAGGTGTGGCGCAGCCGCCGCCCCCGCCCACGCACGGCGCTGATGGCCCACTGGGCGACCCCGATCCTCCACGACGGGCACGTCTACGGCGCCAGCGGTCGGCACGCCGGCGACGCGGTCGTGACCTGCGTGGACTGGGCCACGGGCGCCGTGGCCTGGGCGGAGCCGGGGCTGGGACGGGCCAGCATGGTGCTCGTGGACGGCCATCTCGTCGTGCTTGGCGAGTTCGGCGAACTCGTCCTCGTGCGGGCCGCGCCGGACGCGTTTCACGAAGTCTCGCGGGCACGGCTCGTGGGCGATGACAGCATGCCGCTGCTGGCGCCGCCCTGCTGGGCCGCGCCGATCGTGGCACGCGGGCTGCTGTTCGTGCGCGGTGCCGGAAGGCTGGTCTGCGTCGAGCTCGCGCCGCGCTGACGCGCGATCGAGGCCGCGGTTTTTGGCAAGCGGCACAGGCGTACACCGAACGCGCGCGAGTGCGACATTCGTCTGGACAGTCGGCGCGCGACCGTCCCATACTCCCCCCGTTGAAGGCGGACCTGATGCCGCACGCAGGGGCGTGCCGCCCCCGACAGGAGATCGCTCGACCCATGGTTCACGCGTCGATCAGTCAGTTTGCAACGCTTCGCTGGGAACTCGGCGACGAGGTGGCCCATCTCGCCCGGCACGGCTTCGACTCGATCGCGGTGTGGCGCACGAAACTGTCAGACGTCGGCGTCGCGGCGGCCGTCGCGCTGATCGGACAGGCGGGCTTGAGGGTCTCGAGCCTGCAGTGGGTCGGCGGGTTCACGGGCGCCGACGGCCGGTCGTTCGGCGAGAGCGTGGACGACGCCCTCGAGGCGATCGACACCGCGTCCGAACTCGGGGCCGAGACGGTCGTCGTCCACAGCGGCTGCCGCGGCGGGCACACCCGCAGCCACGCCCACCGCCTGCTGGCCGAGGCGCTCGACGTGCTGGCCCCGGAGGCGCTCGCCCGGGGCGTGGTGCTGGCGATCAAGCCGATGCATCCGGCCGTGGCCGCCGGTGGGAGCTTCCTCACCAGTCCGGCCGAGGCGCTGGCCTGGGTGGACCGGTTCGACCATCCGGCCGTGCGGCTGGCGCTCGACCTGTGGCATTTCGGCCATGACCGTCGTCTCTTCGAACTCGTGGGCGAACTCGCGGGCCGGACGGCCGTCGTGCAGGTCGCCGACGGCCGGGGGGCGCCGCATGCGGAGTCCGAACGGCTGCCGCCGGGCCAGGGCAACCTGCCGCTCGGCGGGCTGGTGGCGGCCCTCTTCGAGCACGGCTACGCCGGGGCGATCGAGTTTTCACCCGTCGGCGAAGCGGTCGAAGCACTGGGTTACGACCGCATGCTGCGGCAGGCCAGCGCCGCCGCTGCCGCCTGGGGCCGCCTCGCCCGCGTCCCGGCGTAGCACCAGCGCCGCCTCGCTAGGGCATCCGCAGGTCCCAGGCCTCGAGCCAGTCGGTCTCGACGGGCTCCATCGCGAAGTCGGCGCGGAGCCGTTCGTCGAAGTCGTCCATGTGGGCGGCACCATAGAAGATCGCGATCCGCCGCCGGCCGCGGGCGATCTGGTCGCGGAGCACGTCGAGCGCGGCGGCGTTGCGGTCGGTGATCAGTGACGAGCCTTTTTCCCCGCCGAACGCGGCCGTGAGCACCTCCATGTCGGTGAACTGCTCGGCCATGATCCGCCGCAGGCGGATTTCCCGGTTCTGGCCGAACAGGAGCCCGAACAGGTCGCCGAAGCCCACGTCGCCAGCCCGGTCGCCGGCTTCCCGATCGGCCCGGGCCGCGCCCTCGCGCATCAGTTTGAAGAACATGCTCCACCACGACTCCCCGCGCTTCCGCATCGCGGCCTCGAACTCCTGCGGAGACAGGTCGGCGTGGACGAAGTTGCGGGCCGTGTAGTCGATCTGCTCGAGTTGAAACTCGAGGCCGAGCATCTTCGTGAGCCCCTGCTGGGCGGAGCCGATGGCTCCCGAGGCCTTGCGGCCGGGCTTCGGGACGCGGGCGTTGTCGGCAGCCACGAGTTCGTAGAGCACGGCATCGTAGCCGCGGAACACGCGGTCGAGCGTGTCGTAATAGGACTTGCCGCCGAGATGCACCGCGCCGACGAGGTCCACCTCGACGGGCTCACGGCGGCCGGCGCGGGCCGCGGCGGCGGGCTGCT
>RFUD01000101.1 GCA_009923125.1 Planctomycetia bacterium | reverse complement strand
AACTGACGGCCATCAAGGAGCGGCAGCGGCTCGACGGCTGGGACGTGGACATCTTCCTCGTCAGCCGGCTGGGGAAGGTGATCGCCTCGACCGGCAACGCCGCGGAGGAACTGCTCGCCAAACCGATCGCGGACACGCCCTACGGCGAGATCCTCGAGGTGTTCCATCGGGCCGCCACGCTCGATGCCGTGCGGACGGCGGCGGATCCGGTCACCGGCACGCCGAGCCTGTTCGCGGCGGCGAAGGCCCCGACCGGCTCCTGGACGCTCGTCATGCGGATGGCGCGCGAGGACATCCTCGGCCGGATCCGGCGGCCGCTCGCCCTGAGCGCCCTGATCGCGGGCGGCGGGATGGCGGGCGTCCTGGGGCTCATCTGGTGGCTCACGAACACGCTCACGCAGCGGATCGGGCGGGCGGTGGCCGCCTCGCGCCGCGTGGCGGCGGGCGATCTCGCCGGCACGATCGAGGCCCGCGGCGGCGACGAGACGGGGCAGCTGCTGCGCGACATCGGCGCCATGACGACGAGCCTCCGCGACATCGTCTCGCAGGTGAAGCAGTCGAGTCTCGAGCTCAACGCCACGGCGCGACAGTTGTCCGCCGCGGGGCTCCAGCAGGAGCATGCGATCCACTCGCTGGGCGCGAGCACGAGCGAGGCGGCCGTGGCCAGCCGGCAGATCGCCGTCACGGGTCGGGAGCTGCTCGGCACGATGGACGAGGTGGCCGGCGTGGCGGCCGACACGGCGGTGGTGGCCGGCGCGGGCCGGGAGAACATCGCCGGCATCGAGACGACGATGGCCCATCTCGAGCAGTCCACCGCCGACTTCTCCGACCGGCTGGCGGTGATCCGGCAGCGGGCCGAGGACATCAACATGGTGATCACCACGATCACGAAGGTGGCCGACCAGACCAACCTGCTCTCGATCAATGCCGCGATCGAGGCGGAGAAGGCGGGTGAATACGGCCAGGGGTTCATCGTGGTGGCCCGGGAGATCCGGCGGCTGGCCGACCAGACGGCCGTCGCCACGCTCGACATCGAGCGGCTCGTGGAGCAGATGCAGCAGGCCGTGACGGCGGGGGTGGACCAGATGGGGCGGTTCGCCGTGGAGGTGAAGGAGGGCGTGGACCGGGTGCATGCGATCAGCGCGCAGTTTTCCGACGTGATCGACAAGGTGCAGGGACTGACCGGCCGCTTCGAGCACGTCAACCAGGGCATGAAAGCCCAGGCTGCCGGGGCCGCGCAGATTACCGAGGCCCTGACCACGCTCACCGATGGCTCGCGGGCAGCCGCCGAGGCGCTGCGGGAGTTCAAGCAGGCTTCGCAGCACATGGTGCACAGCGTCGAGGGCCTCACCGACACCGTGAGCCGCTTCACGCTCTCGTAGGCACGGGGCTGCAGCGGCCCTCTCCAGCGGACCGGCGGTCGGCCTGCCGGCAGGCCTCCAGGCGTGTCGCGAAGCCATCTGGCAAGCTGGGTAATCTCCGCTTCCGCTGCCGATTCCGGCCCTTCTGTCGAAAATCCTCATGCTGCCGCTGGCGGCGAGTCGATCACCTCTGACGATCATGCCGGTTGTGCGGCGCGGGTCAGGACCCGCCCACGGAACCGGCGACCGTCAGGGATGCCAAGCGGATGGCTCACGACGCCGCCCACCGACCAGACGCCAAGCGGACCGCCGCCCGGAGGCGGGCCCTGCGCCGCCGTGCGGCCGCCTGGCGTCGCGCTGCCCGCCGGGCAGTCACGCTCGCGCTCGCGGCCGGGATGCTGTGCGGCCCCGTGGCCGACGCCCGTGCCCAGATGGGCCAGGCCGCGATGGCGCCCGCCGCCGGGCTCGTCAACGGCGGCCTGCAGCGGTTTCAAAACCTCAGCGAGAACGGCCCCGGCTGGATGTACTGGGGCCTGAACGCGGCCGACCGCGGCCTCGGCTACGTCGGCAGCTACATGACGCTCGGCGGCTTCATCCCGATGGCGGAGGACGATCTCGGCGGTTTCTGGTCGGCCGATCTCCGCAGCCATCTGTCGAACTACGGCGGCTTCTTCTCGAACGTCGGCGCGGTCCGCAAGCAGTTCATCGGCGGCACGCTCCTGGGCGTCGGCGTCTACTGGGACTACGACGGCGACCAAAACCAGTATGCGGCGACGCCGATCGTCGGCACGCCCTACACGTTCGCCGGCGGCCAGTCATACAACCAGGTCGGCGTGTCGGGCGAGTGGCTCACCGACTGGGGCAACCTGCGGAGCAACGGCTACATCCCGGTGGGCACGACCGCGCAGCTGACGGGGCCGTTCGTCGGCAACGTCGTGCTCTGCCAGAACGGGCTCAATGCGGCCCTCAGCGGCGCCGATCTCGAGGTCGGCGCCTACGTGCCCGGCCTGTCGGACTGGGCCGGCATGGTGAGCGTCGGCGGTTACGCCCTCGGGAACAACCGCTACTCGTATCCCAACGGCACCGCGGCGGTGCCGTGGTTCGGCGGTGTCTACACCCGCCTCGACATGACACTGCTCAAGAACTGGGACTTCTCGCTCCAGGCCAACAACGACAGCTACTTCGACTGGACCGGCTTCGCGCGGCTGACGTATCGGATGGGTGGCAGCCGCCGCCGCAACGTGCCGGACCAGATGGAGCAGCCGATGATGCGCAACGAGCACATCGTGCGGGCCTACCAGGCGCCCGAAACCGCGATCAACCCGGAGACGGGCACGCCGTGGCGGGTCTTCCACGTGGACAACAGCGTCACGGTCCCCGGCAACGGCACCGCGGAGTCGCCGTTCGCGACCCTGACCCAGGCCCAGTCGGCGGCCTCGGCGCAGTACGACATCGTGTACGTGCACGTGGGCGCCAGTGCATCCACGCCGTACATCACGCCCGTCAACGGGTATACGTTCCAAAACCAGAACCAGTACCTGGTCGGCGAGGGAAGCACGTACCAGTTCGACACCCTCAACTGCGGCCCGGACGCGCTGTTCGCCAGCAGCAACAGCAGCCTCTACCCGAACCTCACCAATCCGATCGGCCCGGCGATCGCCGTCACCGAAAACGGTTCGGTCGTGAGCCACCTGCGGATCACCCGCACGCCCGTGGGCATCGTCGGCGCCGGGATGCCGGCGGGCGGCGTGGCGACGATCTCCGACGTCATCGTGGCCGGTGGCGCCGGAATCCTCCAGCGGGGCGTGGAGATCACGAGCACGGCGGGGACGTTCAACTTCGACCGGCTGCAACTGCGCGATCTCGACGACAGCGGGCTCGTGCAAACGGGCGCGACGAGCGTCGTCAACGTGACCAATTCGACGTTCGACAACGTCGAGGGCACGGCCCTGCTCGTCTCCGGCTCCGCCGCACGGGCCACCATCACACGCACGTCGTTCGACGGCACGACCGGCAACGGCCTGGTGGCGTCGGGGGCCGGGTCGCGCATCGTGCTCACGAGTTCGACGGTATCGAACACCACCGGCAACGCCATCGCCGCGACCGGGGCCGCCTCGACGTTCGTCGGCACCGACTTCACGGTCCGCGACACGGGAGGCTCCGGACTCGTGGCTTCCGGCAGCGGCTCGACCGTCGCGGCCGTCCGGGGATCGGTGCTCACGACCGGCGGCGGTGTCGATCCTGTCCGGTCCCGGATCGACGAGCATGCAAGTCACGCTGCTGCGATCGACCATCCGGCAGACCGCCGGCTACGCGATCGACGCGCAGGGCGCGTCTGGCCCCAACGAGGTCGTGCAGGTGTTCGGTTCGACGATTTCCGAGGCCGGACTGGGGATCTCGGCGAGAAACAGCAATCTCGACGTGGGACGCGACCCGACGCAGACCAACGGCCGGATCACGACGATCCAGAACGCGGGCGATTTCGGCGTCGCCGCGTCGGGCAACTCGCGGGTCCGTGTCGCCACCGCCTCGATCACCGGCGTCGACATCGGGATCCTGGCCGACAACGGCAACGACGTGGGGGGCAATGCCGGCACGGTCACGCAGCTCACCGCCACGAACAACTCGATCAACGCGACGACGTACGGCGTGTCGGTCATCGCATCGGGCACGTCCACCACGTTCACCGGGAGTCAGGTGCGGGCGAACATCGCGTCGAACCGCATCACGACCTCGGGGTCGACCGGCATCCGCCTCGAGACGCAGAATCCGGTCGCCTCGCCGGGACGGGCGGGTGCGGTGCAGATCTCCAACGCCGGAAGCGCCGCGGAACTCGGGGCGGTCAATTTCAACACCACGGTCCTGGATACGCCGGTCACGACGCCCACGCAGGTGATCTACAACTCGCCGCCGCCGCTCCCGCCCCCGCAGCCGTCTCCGCTCATCCCGGACGTGCCGCCGACGCCGTAATCGCACCGCGAAAACGCCTGCTCTCCCACACGAGTTTCCCACTCCAGACCCGACCATGCGACTCCCGAAACCACTCCCGAGCCTGATCCTCGCGGCGGCGATCGCGTGCACCGGCGCCGTCGCACTCGGCCAGATCGGGCAGGCCCCGATGGCACCGGCGACCGGGCTCGTGAACGGCGCCGTGGCGCGGTTCGCCGAGCTCGATGCCAACGGCCCGGGCTGGATGTACTGGGGCCTCAATGCCGCCGATCGCGGCCTCGGCTACAACGGCAGCTACATGACGCTCGGCGGGTTCATCCCGTACGGCGAGGACGATCTGGGCGGCCTGTGGGCGGCCGATCTCCGCGGCCACCTGTCGGTGTACGGCGGGTTCTTCTCCAACACTGGCATCGTCCGCAAGCAGTTCCTCGGCGGCACGCTCATGGGCGTCGGCGTCTACTGGGACTACGACGGCGACTTGAACCAATACCCCACCGGCGGGGCGCTCGGCACGGGCCAGTACGGACAGTTCGGCCATGCCTACAACCAGGTCGGCGTGAGCGGCGAATGGCTCACCGACTTCGGCAACCTGCGGAGCAACGGCTACATCCCCGTGGGCACCACGGCCTACACGGTCGGTGCCCCGGGAAGCTGGTTCGTGGGCAATTCGATCCTCTGCCAATATGGTCTCGACGCGGCCCTCTCGGGGGCCGACCTCGAAGTGGGCGCCTACATCCCCGGCCTCTCCGACTGGGCGGGCATGGTCAGCGTGGGCGGCTACACGTTCGGCAACGCCCGCTACAACTGGAACGGCGGCACGAAGGCGGGGCAGGATGTCGTCCCGTACTTCGGCGGTGTGTACACCCGCCTCGACCTGACGCTGCTCAAGAACTGGGACTTCTCGCTCCAGGCCAACAACGACAGCTACTTCGACTGGACCGGCTTTGCGCGGCTGACCTACCGGATGGGCGGCAGCCGCCGTCGCAACGTGCCCGACCAGGTCGAGCAGCCGATGATGCGCAACGAGCACATCGTCCGGGCCCACGAGACGCCGATCGTGTCGGTCAATCCGGCGACCGGCACCGCGTGGAACGTGATCCACGTGGACAGTGCGGCGATGCCGCGGGGCAACGGCACGGCCGAGACGCCGGTGCAGACGCTCGCCGCCGCCCAGAGCCTGGCCACGAACCCCTACGACATCGTGTTCGTGCACACGGGCAACAGCGCCACGACGCCCTATGCATCCACGTGGCAGTTCCAGGCTGACAACCAGATCCTCGTCGGCCAGGGCTCGACGCTCCAGCTCAACACGGCCACCTGCGGCTACCGGCAGTTCTTCGCCACCGGCCCGGCCGCCGCCTACCCCGTGCTCACGAGCGGCGGCACCGCCATCACGCTGCGGAACGGTGCGCTCGTCGATCACTTCTCGATCCAGAACGCCCCCGTCGGGATTCTCGCCAATACCGCCATGCCCGCCGGAGCCAACGTGAACGACGTGCGGATCGCGACCGCCGCGGGCCAGACGGGCGTCTTCATGCAGAGCGTTCCCTCGGGCTCCGTCAACCTCCTGAACATGAACGTGCAGAACGCTGGTTCAGGCCTCGTGGTGACCAACGGCGCGCCGGACGTGATCTTCCAGGGCACGATCGCCAGCACGTCGGCGGACGGCGAGAGTGTGAGCGTGACCGGTCTGTCCGGCGGGTCGGTCGGCGTGAACACGACGACGCAGACGCTGGCGACGCCCGTCGCGCGGAACACCGTGCTGGTGCCGACGGCCCCGCTCGCCATCACCGACACCGCCTCGACTGTGCCCGCGCCGATCCAGGTGGCGAGCAACAGCAACGCGACGGTGGGCATCGGTCAGGCCGCGATCATCCGGCCGTCCGACACGGGTGTGCTCGTCCAAGCCAGCACGAACACGCAGACCACGTTCAGGAATCTGCGGGTCGTCGAGGCGACGAACCAGGCCGTGGTGAACAATCCCACCGACGCCGCTTCGTCGCTCACGATCGAGGGACGCAGCACGTTGCAGTCGCTCTCCACCACCGCACCGGTCTTTGCGACCAACGGGCCGGGAGGCCTCGACGTGAGCCTGGTCTCGGTGCAATCGGCGGTTACGGCGACCCCGCCCACCGCGGTGCTGCTGCAGGGCGGGGCGACGGGCAATTTCGATATCACGAACGAATTCCTCGTGAACGGGGCCGCCGGCACCGCCGCCAACGTCGATCAGACGACCGCGCCGGGGGTATCGGTCTCGCTGCCGTAGCCGGAATCGTGGGCTGAAGCATCGGCCCGTCGCCCTGGAAGGGCCGTGGGTGCCCGGAAAATTGCCCGTCTTGCAGCCGATGGGTATCCTGCTGCGGTTGGGGAAGAGTTCCCTGCCCGCCCTCCGAGGAGTCCCGTCCCATGGCCCGTTCCCTGCCTCGCCGCCGTTCGCTGGCCGAGGTTTCGCGCAGCCCGCTCGATCTCGAGTCGCTGGAGCGACGAGACTGCCCGGCGGTCGTCGGCATCGTGGCCGCAGACCCGGAGATCAGTGAGGGAGGCGGCCCCGGCTACGTCACGGTCACGCTCTCGGCGGCGCAGCGACGGCCCGTGAACGTGGGCTATTTCGTGTCGGGTGATGGCGTGAATCCCGCCGTGGAGACGGGCGACTACCGCCTCACCGTCGGCCCCAGGGGCCTGCCGGGACGCTCCGGAACGATCGAGTTCCGCCCCGGCGAGACGGTCAAGCGGGTCCGCGTGGACGCGTTGGAGGACTCTGGCCGCGAGGGCGCCGAGTCGCTCCGGATCACGCTCTTCCGACCGCGGGGGTGCACGGTCGATCGCGAGCAGAACTCTGCCACGTTCGAGGTCGCCGACAACGACGATTACACCGCACAGATCATCGCGCAGGGGCCGACCGCCCTGGCGGAGGGCGAGGCCGCCCGGTTCCGGATCCAACTCACCAAGCCCGCCACTCGCCTGGAGACGTTCTACGTCAGCAGCATGGACGGCACCGCGACCGCGGCCGACTATCGGTCACTGCGTGACATGCCGGTCATGATTCTCGCCGGCGAGACCCAGTCGCTGCCGTTTGGATTCACCTCCGGGGTGGACACGGACGCCACGGAAACCGACGAATACTTCCTCGTCTCGGCGCGGCCCCGGTCGGCCGACCTTCCTGCAGTCGATCCGGTGGGGGTGACGATCCGTGGCACCGGTCCTGCGCCGATCGCCGTCACCGTCAGCGATGCGTCGGTCGTCGAAGGAAACTCCGGGCAGACGTCATGCACGTTCACGGTCCGACTGAGCGCCCCGGCACTCTCACCGATCGTCGTGCAGTACGCGACGTCCGACGGCACCGCCACGGCGGGCTCGGATTACGAGTCCGCCACCGGGAGCCTGACGTTCGGCCCCGGCCAGATTTCGAAGACGGTGACGGTGGACGTG
>RFUD01000011.1 GCA_009923125.1 Planctomycetia bacterium | reverse complement strand
TCTGGGAGCAAGCGCAGCCAGGATGGCGAAGCGCAGCGGACAGGCAGGGAGCGGTGGCCACGATGGCCACCGCGAACGTCCGGCGATGGGGCATTGGCATGCGTCAAAAACTGCAAAAGTCGAAGCTAGCCGCCGTCGCTGACCTCCACCGTGACGGGCAGGGCGTTGACGCTGTTCGCCGCGCCGTCGCCGAAGCGGCCCGTGGCCCGGATCGTCACGCTGCCGCGGCCGAGCAGTTCGGCGGGCACCTCGATCGAACTCACCGCCTCCTGCGTGCGGCCGAGCACGCGGCCCATGGCGAAGATCACGACACCCTGCAGGCCCTCGCCGGCGACACTCACGCGCACCGTACCCGATGGCTTGACGCGGCGGGGCTCGACGGACAGGGAGAGCGTCCGGCCGTTGTTGGCGAACGACACGGGCATGATCCACCGGCCCTGGGACTCGACGGGCGACGACTCGATGGCGACGACACGCAGCTCGTGATGGCCGTCGGCCATCTGCGTCGTGTCGATGGGGAGCCGCTCGCCCGCCCCGCACTGGGCGAGCCGCACCCCATCGACGTACAGTTCGAAGCGATCGACGGAACCGCCGCCGGGGACCGTCGCCCGCGGCTCGAATTCCACGGTGCCGGCGAGCGGTTCGTGGGCCGTGACGGCACGTGCATCCGGTGCGACGACCGCCTCGACCACCGGGATCGAGGCCCACGGACGGCAGAGCGGATCGCCCACGACGATCAACTGATAGGGGGAGCGGACCGACTGGTAGAAGGCTTCGGCCAGGCTCGCACCACGGGCGTAGTGCACGTGGATCGACGGGTGGGGAAACTTGGCCTGCAACGCGTACGGCTCGATCACGGTGCCGCTGGAGCCGGCGGCCCCGGCCCGCAGGAACACCGACAGCGGCGTCTGCCCGGCCGCTGGCGTGAAGATGCCGCCAAAACTCGTCAGGTTCTCGCAGATCGCGCCCGGCACCACCGCACAGCCGCTCCCGGCCCAGTCGAGATCGGCGGCGCCGGTCACCCACGGGCAGCGAGCCCTTCACGATCGCGGCCTTCACCCCCAGCTTCTCGAGCGCCGCGACCACCGCGGGGAAGGACGGGCTGCGGGTCGTGGTGCGCACGTCCGCATTGGTCGCGAAGTAGATCGTCCCGCCGGGACGGGTGCCATCGGCGGCCGCGGCGGACCGCAGGTAGCGGATGATCTCCGGCGCGGTGTTGCCGCGTCCGTCGGTCACGCCCAACACCGCGGACAGCAGGTACCGCGTGCCCCCGGCCTCCATCAATTCCCCATGCGGCCCCCAGCCATACCAGCCCCGGAAGCCGACCGTCGTCGCCGGAACGCCATCGGCGTCCACAGGCCTCCAATAGCGGTTGCTGGCCGGGTCGAGGTAGGCGGGGCTGCCCGCTTGCACGGCCGAGAACAGCGTCGTCATGCCGGTGAGCGAGCCGGAAGGAAACTTGTCGCGGCCGACGAGCTCCCGCGGGAGTTCCCCGCTGAAATCGATCCGCCAGGGGAAATCGGTGGAGTACACGATGGCGTCGATCTGCGGGGCGAGCCTCCGGGAATCGATCGCCTGCAGGATCGGCTGCAGGACGTCGGTGCGGAACGCGCCGATCGTCACCGCGTCGCGGCTCCCCTGCCACGGGAGCATGAGCACGTTGATCGGCGGGATGCCGCGGAGCGCGGCGTAGGCGTTGGCCACCGCGAGGCTGTCGGCGCTCCTGGCGTTGACGACGAGAAACACGTTCTCGGGACCGCCGCCGGCCGGTGCGGCATCTGGAAACACGAGGCCCGCGAGGCCTGCGAGGACAGCCGGCGCAAGACGCCTCAACATCGGCAAACGACCCTCGTGAGCGACGGCGCTGGGCACTCTCGTGTTGTACGTGATTCCTGATCCGGGGGAAACCGGTAGACTCTGCGCATGCTCTTGCACGCGTCCATTCGCGCGTTCCGCGCTTGCCTCTCCAGCAGGGCTTGGACGGGGGCATGGGTGGTATGGCTGAGCCTGATCGCCACGGGCGGGGCGGACGAGCCGGTCGGTTTCTCCGGAGCCCGCGCCTTCCGGCATCTGGAAACGATCGCGGCGCTGGGTCCGCGGCCGAGCGGATCGCCCGGCATGGAGAAACAACGCGACCTGCTGGTGGCCCATTTCCAGGCGTTCAACGCGGCGGGAGCCCGGGTGTCGCGACAGGCCTTTCAGATCCGCGATCGGCGCACCGGCCAGCCGGTGCGGATGGAAAACCTGATCGTCGAATGGCATCCGGACCGGAAGGAGCGCGTGCTGCTCGGCGCGCATTACGACACGCGGCCGTACCCCGACCGCGATCCGGTCGATCCGCGGGGCGTGTTCCTCGGCGTGAACGACGGGGGGAGCGGCGTCGCGGCGCTGATGGAACTGGCGGCGGCCATGCCCGGCCTGCCCGGTCCGGTGGGCGTTGACTTCGTGTTTTTCGACGCCGAGGAGTATGTCTTCTCGCCCCGCGACCCCTACTGCCTGGGCTCGAACTTCTTCGCCCGGCAATACGCGGCCGCCCAGCAGGCGGGCGGCGGACATCGCTACCGGTGCGGCGTGATCCTCGACATGGTGGCCGACCGCGACCTGGAGATCTTTCAGGAGCAGCACAGCGCGAGCTGGCCCGACACGCGGCCGGTCGTCGAGTCCCTGTGGGGCGTGGCCGCGCGGCTGGGGGTGCGGCAGTTCGTGCCCCGGCCGAAGTACACCGTCGAAGACGATCATGTGCCCCTGCGGATGATCGGTCGCATCCCGACCTGCGACGTGATCGATTTCGACTACCCGCAATGGCACACGACGTCCGACACGCTCGAGCACTGTTCGGGAGAGTCGCTGGAGGCGGTCGGAAGCGTGGTGCTGGCATGGCTCCGCGGGCTCGAATGATCGACGGCATGCCCCCTTCCCCTCCTCCCGCGCGGCTGGTCGTGCCCGATCTGGGGATGTCCGGCGTGCCCATCGCGGTGTCGCTGTGGCTCGTGCCGGCGGGGGCGGCGGTCGCGGCAGGGGACCGCGTCGTGGAACTGCTGTGCGGCGCGGCGACGATCGACCTCGAATCGCCGGTCAGCGGACGGCTGCTGCGGCACCTCGTGGACGAAGATGACCTGGTCGCCCCCGGCGCGGTCCTCGCGGAGTTCACGCCGGCCGACCCGGAGTGAGGTGCCGATGAGCCCAGTGACCGAACCCACACGCGACGCCGTCGGTGGAATCTGGACGCTCGCCGCCCTCGGCGCGATCACGATGTTCCTCGCCCAGCCCCCCGCCGACCTGTGGCCGCTCGCCTGGGTCGCGCCGCTGCCGTGGCTCGCGCTCGTCCGGCGGCCCATGCCCGCCGGACGGAAAGCGTGGGTCGCGATCTGGGCCGGCGGATGCCTGCACTGGCTCCTCGCCCTGCACTGGCTGCGGCTCCCGCACCCGGCCACCGCACTCGGCTGGCTCGCGCTGTCGGCCTACCTCGCCTGCTACGTCGTGCTCTTCGTGTGGACGACGAGGCGTCTGGTCCACCGGGCCGGGTGGCCGCTGGTGGTCGCGGCCCCGATCGCCTGGATGGGCTGCGAGCAGCTGCGCGGCTGGGTGCTCGGCGGCTTCACCTTCGCCGGCCTCGGGCACACGCAGTGGCGTTGGACGACGCTGATCCAGCTCGCCGATGCGTTCGGCGCGGTCGGCGTGGGGGGCGTCGTGCTGGCGTTCGCGGCGGGGCTCGCGGAGGCCTGGGCCCCGCGCGGCCGCAGGGCTGAGGATCGCGGCCGGCGGTCGCTCGCGGTCGCCCTCGCGGCGGGAGTGCCGCTCGCCGCGATCGCCTACGGCACCTGGCGGCTGGCGACCGCTCCCGCCGACGGCGACCGGCCGCTCGACGTGCTCCTGGTGCAGGGCTCGATCGATACGGAGCTCAAGCACGACCCCGACGCCGCCGGCGACGTCGCGCGTCACTATGACGATCTCACCGCCGCCGCCCTGCGGATGACACCGGAGTCGAAGCCGGACCTCGTCGTCTGGCCGGAGACGATGTGGCGCTGGGGACTGCTCACCATCGCCCCGGAGGAGGTGCTCCCCGAGGCCGTCGTCTCGGAGACGCTCGGCGAGGCACATGACGCACACGCCGCGCACACCCCGATCGACGCGGCGGCCCGTCAAGCTCGCTGCCGGGCGAGGCTCGAGGCACAGCGACTCGACGCCCTCGCGGCCTTCGCCCGTCGGTACGCCGCCCCCTGGCTCGTGGGGCTCGACCGTCAGGAGATCGACCCGCGCGCGCCCGGCGGCGGCCGCCATTACAACTCCGCGCTGCTGCTCGACGCCTCGGGCACGCCGCGCGGCTGCTACGACAAGATGCACCCCGTGCTGTTCGGCGAGCGGATTCCCCTGGGGGAGACGTTTCCCTGGCTGTACCGGCTGACGCCGCTGCCGGCCGGACTCACGCCGGGCCGCGGTCCGGTGGCGATGGAGGTGGCCGGACGGACGATCGCGGCGAACATCTGCTACGAGACGGCGTTGCCGGAGGCCGTGCGCTCGCTGGTGAGCGATCTGGCCCGGGCGGGCTCCCGGCCCGACGTCATCGTCAACCTCACGAACGATGGCTGGTTCTGGGGTTCCAGCGAACTCGACATGCACCTGGCCTGCGGCATCTTCCGGGCGGTGGAGGTCCGGACGCCGCTCGTGATCGCGGCCAACACCGGCTTCTCGGCCTGGATCGACGGCTCCGGCAGGCTCCTCGCCCGCGGTCCCCGCCGGGCCACGGCCACCCTGCGGGCCGCCGTCGTCCCCGACGGCCGGCCGAGCCCGTGGCTGTGGTGGGGGTCTGTGCCGACCGGGGGATGTGTGGCGGTTGTCGTGGCCGCCGCCGTGGGCGGCCTCGTCGAGTGGAAGGCCCGTGCGGCGCGGTCTTCAGCCGCGTTGACCGGCCTGCCGATCCACGGATAGTCTGCAGGGAGAAGGAGCGGCATGAACATCATCGGCAAAATCTTCGTGTTCGCGGTGTTCGTCATGAGCCTCGTGTTCATGAGTTTCGCCGTCGCGCTCTTCTCCACGCACACCAACTGGCGCGATGAGATCAATCGCACCGCCGACCAGGTGCAGGCCGGGAAGCCGCTGGGCTACAAGCTGCAGCTGCAGGAGGCGAAAAAGGAGCGTGAGACGCTGCAGGCCGAAATCTCCCGCCTCACCGCCGAGGTGGCCGCGTCCGAGGTCGCCCGCGATCAGGTGATCGCCAAGATCCAGACGGCCCTCGAGCAGAAGGACAAGGAGCTGCAGGACCTCCGCAAGACCAAGGAAGCCCGCGAGGCCGAACGCGAGCAGGCGCAGGCGGAGATCCAGGTCACCCGCAAGGAACTCGAAAAGGCGACGAAGACGGTCGAGGACCTGCGGGCCGAGATCGCCAAGCAGCAGAAACAGGTGGACGACCAGGTCGCCCGGTCGGCCCAGCTCGCCGGCGAGCTCCACGAGAAGATCGCGTTCCTCGAGATCGCGACCGAACGCAAGGCGCAGCTCGAGAAGCAGGTGGCCAACGCCCGGCTGCTGCTCAAGCAGCACGGCCTGGCGATCGAAAGTCTCCCGCGGGATCACGTGCCCACGACCGGCGGCGTGGTGACCGCCGTCGCGGACGACTCGATCGAGGTCACGCTCGGCGGCGACGACGGCGTGCAGATGGGGCACTTCCTCGAGGTGTATCGCGACGACCAGTATCTCGGCCGCGTGCAGGTGATCAGCGTGAAGCCCGACCGCTGCGTAGGCCGCGTGATCCGCGAGTTCAAGCGTGGTGACATCCAGCCCGGCGACCGGGTGGCCACGCGGCTGAAGGCCTGACACGGCGCACGACCCCGGAGCGACCTCGAGGATGGCAGACGACTCGCAGCCCGTCACGCGACCACCGGTCAACGTCTACACGGCGATGCTGATCCTCTCGTTCATCGCCATCGCCGTGGGTTGCATCGTGCTGGCGCTCGACCTCGGCCGCTACAACTTCGAGATCCAGCCCCCGGCCGACATGAAGCCCTCCTGACGGGAGGCCGCGATGTTTGGCTGGCTGCGAGAGCGGCGACGCCGGGCGATCCGCACGCGGCCCTTTCCACCCGCCTGGCTCGAGATCCTCGGCCGCAACGTCCGGCAGACGGCGTGGCTCGACCCCGACGAGACGGAGCGACTGAGGGCCTGGGTCGCCGTGTTTCTCGCCGAGAAACGGTTCGAGGGCTGCCGCGGCCTGGAGATCACCGACGAGGTGCGCGTGACGATCGCCGGGCAGGCGGCGCTCGTGATGCTCGGGTTCGATGGGGAGCATCTCGACCGCCTGCAGTCGGTGCTCGTCTATCCGGGCGATTACCTCGCGCCCAAGTCGGCGCCCCTCGACGGAGGCGGCGAGCTCCAGTGGCAGGAGGAGAGGCTCGGCGAGACGTGGGGTGGCGGCAGCATGGTGCTCTCGTGGCCCCGCGTGGTGGACGGGGGGAGGCTTCGTGACGGGCCGCGGTCGGTGGTGATCCACGAGTGCGCCCATGCGATCGACCTGCTCGACGGCGAGGTGGACGGCATCCCGCCGCTGGCGTCGCCCCGGGAAGCCCGGACGTGGGCGGCGGCGATCGACGACTGCCAGAATCATTTCGACGAGGCCCTCGACGAGGGACGCAGCGTGCCGTTCGACGACTATGCGGCCGAGAGCCCGAGTGAGTTCTTCGCCGTGGCGAGCGAGTGCTTCTTCCAGGACCCGCACCGCCTGGCGCGGTTCGACGCCACGCTCTACGACCTGCTCCGCCAGGCATGGCGACAGGATCCGAAGTCCCGCGTGCCTGTCGCACGAAGGTAGGCCAGGTATCTCAATCGCATCCCTGAGATCGTCCAATCCGGCTCGGGGTTACCCCGGAGCGTCTCACCGGACGTTCGGTTCGTCGGGCGCGCCGGCTTCGGGGTCCTCAACTCGTAGGCGCCATCCGATCACGATGGCTCATGCAAGTGGCCGGTCTCATTGAAGGCCACGAGTTCCGGGCCGGGCCAGTCGAGGAGCGTGAGCGAGGCGTTGGCCAGCGCGGGGAGTTTCGTGAACGGCCGCTCGGCGGCCTGGGCGAGCAGCGGATGCGTGCGGCCGAGCAGGCTGCCGAGGGCCGCGGTGAGCACGCCGCCGTGGGCCACCACGATCATCTGCCGCACCGGCCGCGCCGCAAGCTTCTCCAGCGCGGCCCGACCGCGGGCGGCGAGGCCGGCCCGCGACTCGCCTCCGGGGATCGCGTACTCGACGTCGCCGCTCCGCCACCGCGCGACCTCCTCGGGAAACGCCGCCTCCAGATCGGCCCACAAGTGCCCCTGGAAGATGCCCGCGTGCAGTTCGGCCAGCCCCTCGTCCACGAGGAGCGGCAGCCCGAGCGTGGCAGCCATCGCCGCCGCCGTCTCGCGGGCCCGCGCGAGCGGGCTCGACCAGATCTCGTCGATCGTCGCGTCGGCGGGCAGCGCGCGGGCCCACGCCGCGAGGTCGCCGGCCTGACGGCGGCCGAGGTCGGAGAGCGAGACGTCGGCCTGCCCCTGCACCCGCGACTCGACGTTGAAGACGCTTTCGCCGTGACGAACGAGGTACTGTCGCATCACCGTGGCCAAGACTACCGCACCGGATCGGCCGGCGGCAGAAGGGCGAGGTCGGATCGGCCTGCTGCGGGCTGTTGACCGTGATGCGCGTGGCCGCCATGCGTCTTCGAGAGCTGCTCGACGAATTCACGGCTCGAGCCCTCGAGCACGAACACCTCGCTCGCGGACTGCGCCGCTCCGTGCGGCCGCACGATGCAGATCACTTCGGCCCGCCCTTCGTGCTGCCGGACATGGTCGAGGAGAGCGCGTTCGCCGTCCGACAAGCCGCGGGCGGAGGGTGCTGGCGTGCCGCTGACCGACGCCGCCGGCGCGGCCGCCGTGGTCGGCGCCGCGGAGGGCGGCGGGGCGACGGAGACGTCGAGCGGTCCGGCGGTGGAGGTGGTCGGGAGCGCCGCTCCGCGATCACGACGGTCGAACGACACCGGGGGCATCTCGCTCGGCATGCTGGGCACGGCCGGACCGGCGGCATCGGCCACCGCCCCGCTCGGGTACACGCTCTTGTAGACGAAGGCCAGCCCCGCCTCGTCGAGCTGCTCGTGGATGGCCGGCAGGGCGGCGAACAGCCCCTCGTTGTCGGTCGGGTCGGCGGCGTTGCAGACGCCGAGCAGCGTGCCATCGACGGCGAACAGCCCGCCGCCCGACCGGCCCTGCACGGGCTGGCCGGCGACCTGCACGTTGGCCGGCCCGAGGTACTTGTCCACGGCGGTCACGCGGCTGTGGTGGATCGTCGGGTCCTGGCCGCCGTTGCAGCCCACGGTCACCACCGGCTCGCCGGCCACGGTGGTGCGCTGCGGGCCACCGACCTTCACCGGCTCGACGGGAGCGTCGGTGAACACGCTGACGAGCGCGAGATCGCGCTTCAGATCCCAGGAGATCACCTGGCCCGCGAGGCCGCGCTGCCCGCCCGGACCGAACAGATCCACCTCGACGCGGCCCTGCCCCTTCGAATCGCGGAAGATGTGGCCACAGGTGAGGATCAGGGCCTCGCCCTGCCGGCAGTCGATCACGGTCCCCGTGCCCCAGGAGACGCCCTGCGCGTCGTCCACCCGCAGCCGGGCCGTCGCGGCCAGCAACCGCTGCTCGAGCGCCATCCGGGCGGCGGGCGCGAGCCCCGCACCCACGGCGTCCACCCCGGGCGGCGTGCGGGCCGGGCCGCGGGCCGGAGCGGTGGAGGCCACCGGCTGCGTCGCCGCGGGCAGCACGCGGGCGGGAACGGCGGCGGCCTGCCGCGGAGCCGCCTCGAGCGCGAGCGGCGCGTCGGACGGGGTCGAGGGAAGCGTCACGCCCGGCACGGCTGCCAGGGGCGGCGCGGTCCGCGGAACGGAGGTCTCGGGCACGCCGAGGGCGCCGCGGCTCTTCATCAGCAGCTGTTCCAGTTCGGCCAGGGTCGTGGCCCCGTTGATCCGGCCCGCTTCATGCCCTTTCACGAGCAGCACGTAGCAGGGCACGCCCGTGACACCGAATCGCTTGACGAGATCGGCCTCGCGATCGACGTCCACGTGCCGGACGATCCAACCGGCGGCCGAGACCTGGCCGATCAAGGGCGCCATCGCACGGCACGGCCCGCACCACGACGCGGCGAAGTCGAGCAGCACCACGTCACCGGCGGCCGCGGCCGCGGCGGCATCTCCCGGCGCCGCGCCGGCGACCCGCATGGCGGTCGCCAGGATGACGACCAGGGGGAGTGTTCGCAGGAAGAAACGCATCGTTCGCTCCGTTGCAGCGGCCGCCGACTGGCCGCGGGCGGGCGGATACTGGCGGCCCCGTGGGCACGCCACAAGGCCACTTTCGTGACCTGCGGGACCGCCAGGAACCACCCATTCATCCCGCGACCGCGCCATTTCCCCGTTTCCGCACGGCCTCTACAATCCGCCGGCCCTCGAGCCCCGGAGCATCATGGCCGCACCCAGCGCCCGTCGGATCCTCGTCACCTCGGCCCTGCCGTACGCCAACGGCCACATCCATCTGGGGCATCTCGTCGAGTACATCCAGACCGACATCTTCGTGCGCTTCCAGAGGCTGCGCGGGAATCGGGCGATCTATCTCTGCGCCGACGACACGCACGGCACGGCGATCATGATCCGGGCGCGGGCCGAGGGCCGCAGCGAACGGGAACTGATCGCCGCGATGCGCGAGGCCCATCTCGCGGACTTCGCCGGGTTCCAGGTCGAGTTCGACCATTACGGCTCGACCGACAGCGACGCCAACCGGACGCTGTGCGGCGAGATCTGGCGAGCCCTGCGTGACCGGGGCCTCGTCGTCTCGCGGCCCGTCGAACAGCTCTTCGATCCCCGGGCCGGCGTCTTCCTGGCCGACCGCTTCGTGCGCGGCGGCTGTCCGAAGTGCGGGGCCGCGGACCAATACGGCGACTCCTGCGAGCGGTGCGGGGCCACCTACAGCCCGGCCGATCTGGTGCATCCCACGAGCACGCTGTCGGGCGCGACGCCCGAAGTGCGTTCGGCCGAGCACCTGTTCGTCACCATCGAGTCGCTCCACGGCTTCCTCGACCGCTGGACCCGCGAGTCGGGAGCGCTCGACGCCCGCGTCGCCAACTACCTCGCGGGGCACTTCCTCGGCGATCCGTTGCGCGACTGGGACGTCTCCCGTCCCGCTCCCTACTTCGGGTTCGAGATTCCCGACGCCCCCGGGCACTTCTGGTATGTCTGGTTCGACGCGCCGATCGGCTACCTCGCGGCGACGGCCGAGTGGTGCGCCCGGCACGGCGAGTCGTTCGACGCGTGGTGGCGGCCCGGCGCCACCCCGGCCGAGATCCATCACTTCATCGGCAAGGACATCACCTATTTCCACACGCTCTTCTGGCCGGCGATGCTCGAGGCCGCGGGGCTCGCGCTGCCCACGAAGGTGCGCATCCACGGGTTCCTCACCGTCGACGGGCAGAAGATGTCGAAGAGCCGCGGCACGTTCCTGCTCGCCCGCACCTATCTCGCCCACCTCGACCCCGCCGCGCTCCGCTACTACTACGCCAGCAAGCTCTCGGGCGGCATCGACGACATCGACCTCAACCTGGAGGAGTTTGCCGCCAAGGTGAACGCCGACCTCGTCGGCAAGGTGGTCAACCTCGCGAGCCGCACCGCGCGGTGGCTCGAGAGCACGGGGCTCTCCGCCGCCTATCCCGACGACGGCGGCCTGTTCACCCGCGCCGCGGCCGACTCGGTCGAGATCGCCGCCGCCTACGAGGCCTGCGACTTCGCCCGTGCGATGCGGGCGATCATGCTCGCCGCCGACCGGGCCAACGCCTACGTCGACGCCGAGCAGCCCTGGAAGCTGGCCAAGGCGGGCCCGGAGGCGGCGCAGAAGCTGCAGGACGTGGCCACGGTGTCGCTCAACCTGTTCCGGCAGCTCGCCGTCTACCTCGCACCGGTGCTGCCGAAGCTCGCCGCCGACGCCGGCGGCCTCGTGGGCGGGCCGATCCGCTCCTGGGAAGAGTCGCAAACACCGCTGGTCGGCCGGGCGGTCGGCCCCTTCTCCCCGCTCATGCAACGCGTCGATGCCAGACAGATCGAGGCCCTGCTCGCCGCATCGCGGGCGGAAGCCGAGGCCCATCCCCAAGGAGGACATGCCGTGGACACGACCACCCCGTCACCCGCCGCCGGAGGCGACCCGGGCGCCGCGCTCGCCGCCGAGCCGCTCGCCACCACCTGCACGATCGACGACTTCGCCAAGGTGGACCTGCGGGTGGCGCGAATCATCGCTGCGGAGGAGGTGCCCGAAGCGAAGAAGCTCCTCAAGCTCACGGTGAGCCTCGGCGGCGACACGATCCGCACCGTGTTCGCGGGCATCAAGGGTTTTCACGAGCCGACGGCGCTCGTCGGCCGGCTTGTCGTGGTCGTGGCCAACCTGGCACCGCGGCAGATGAAGTTCGGACTCAGCGAGGGCATGGTGGTGGCCGCCAGCGGTGCCGGGGCGGAAGGTGTCTACCTGCTGTCGCCCGACGCCGGTGCGCTGCCCGGCATGCGGCTCCACTAGGCCATAGACTTTCTCCATCCCCGGAGAATTCGCCATGGCCCCGAAAACGATCCTGTTTCCGACCGATTTTTCGCTCGCCAGCGACGCCGCCCTGCCGCACGCCGAAGCGCTCGCGAAGCAATCCGCCGCACGGCTCCTGATCGTGCACGTCGAGGAGCCGCCGCTGGCATATGGTGGCGGTGAACTCTATTACGGTCTGCCGGAGCCGAGTTCCGAACGCATCCTCAAGATGCTCGAGGACGTGCGGCCCGCCGATCCCGCGGTGACCTTCGCCCACCGGCTGACGATGGGCGATCCTGCCGGGGAGATCGTCCGCATCGCCGCCGAGGAGGGGGCCGAGATGATCGTGCTCGGCACGCATGGCCGGACCGGCGTGACCCGGCTGTTGATGGGAAGCGTGGCCGAGGCGATCGTCAGGCGGGCGCCGTGCCCGGTGCTCGTCTACCGGGAAACCGCGACCACGCTCGCGGCCCGTCGGCCGGAACCCGCCGGGACCTGAGCCACTCCGCCCCCGATGACGCAGCGCTCGATCCTCGAGTTCCGTGCCGACCTCCGAGGCAGGCTGCGCCGCCTGTTCGACACGCGTGGATTCGTCGAGGTGGAGACGCCGGTGATCTCGGCCGAAGTGTTGCCGGAGGCGCACATCGATCCGCTCGTCGTCCACCTCGACGGCCCCGACCGACCGCCGCACTTCCTGCAGGCCAGCCCCGAAGCGCACATGAAGCGGCTGTTGGCCGCCGGGTCCGGGCCGATCTACCAATTCGCCCGCGCGTTCCGGGCCGGCGAGCGCGGGGAGAGGCACGACGTCGAGTTCACGCTGCTCGAATGGTACGCTCCGGGCGCTGGCAACGACGACGCGGCCGCGCTGCTCGCCGACCTGTGCGGTGCGACGCTCGGCACCGCGGGACTCGAGCGGGTCACCTGCCGCGAGGCTTTCCAGGAACACGTCGGCGTCGATCCGCTGACGGCCACGCCCGCCGCATGGAGGGCCGCCGGCGTTCGATCCGGGCTCGGTCTGCCGCAGGGTCACGCCGAATCCAACGATGCCTGGTTCGAACTCCTGCTGGCCGAGGCCGTCGCGCCCCGCCTCGGACACGGCCGGCCCACCCTGTTGGAGGCGTGGCCGGTCTCACAGGCAGCGTTCGCCCGCATCGACACCCGCCCGCCGTCGACGGCCCTGCGCTTCGAACTGTTCGCGTCCGGTGTCGAACTCGCCAACGGCTGGGAGGAGGAGACCGCCCGCGAGCCGCTCCTCGACCGGATCGCCGCCGCGAATGCCGCCCGGACCGCCGACGGTCGTCCATCCCTGCCGGTGCCCGACCGGCTCGTCGCGGTGCACGGGCCGTCGATGCCGTCGGGGGTGGGCTGTGCGCTGGGATTCGACCGGTTGGTGATGCTCGCGGCCGGGGCGCCGTCGATCGACGCCGTCCGCCCGTTCACCTCGCGGACGGCCTGACCGCCTGCTCCTCCGTCGGCTCGCACGCGGTCACGAGCCAGCGTTCAACCGCGCCCCCCTGCTGCACCGCCACCGATGGCGCGAGCAGGAGCCGCACGTCGCCCGAACCCTGGGGATCCGCCGGGATCCGCACGGCCCACGTTCCCGGCTGATCGCCCGGAACGGGAGCCAGCCGCGGGCGGCCCGCCACGCGGACGGCCAGCCCCGCGACCGCCTGCCGGGCCTCGGGACCGCACATCGCCTCGGCGTCCGCGAGCCGTCCGTCGCGCACGGCGGTGAGGAACAGGTCGGCCACCGCCGCGGCCCGGGATGCGGCGATCGCGCGGGCCGCAAGACTCGCCGCCACCGCCTGCCCGCCGAACCCGGCGGCCAGCGCGACCGCCGCCAGCGCAGCCAGGCGGCCGACTTTGCGGACCCCCTCGCGCTCGACGTCACGGATCGCCGCGGCCGCCACGGCCAGCGTCACGAGCGGCACGACGAGGAACAAGGGGTTCACGACCGCGAGGGCCGAGAGGAGTCCCAGGCCGAGTGCGGCCACGGCAAGCCTGCTCACCGGACGGTACTCGGCCGTTGCCCCGTCGTCCGGACGGCCCCCGGGCCCCGACGGCTCTCGGTGACCGCTGCGTGACATCATGGCGTGCACCATCGGCCGGCGTGGCTGCTCAGGACTCCGGACGGATGATCGACTCCTCCTTGGAGATCGCCTCCCGCCGCTTCTGGTGACGCTCCAGGAAGTCCTCCGCCGGATCGAAGGCCGACTCGGTGACGCCGAACGGGCCGTTGCGCGACGAGCCGCGCACCCACCACAGCCAGCAACGGTCCGGCTTGAGGCCGAAGAGCATGCTCCCATTCGGCGGCATCGGGACGATGTCGTTCCGCAGCGGCGCGGTGTGCAGGCTCAACGCCGTGAACTCGACGACCACCCAGCCCGTCATCAGGCCCACGAGGATCCGGCCCGCCAGCTCCACCGGCGGCACAAACAGCACCTTGTTGACCCGTGTCTTGAACAGCTGGCTCGTGACCGTGACCAGCACGATGAGAATGACCGCGAAGCAGATCCACAGCGAGATCACGTCGAGAAAGTAGGTGTACGGGGCCAGGTAGCGCTCCAGATAGGCGGTCAGGGTCTCGTACCAGGCGGTGGCGAAACTGGCGGCGAGCAGGACGTTGAAATACATCATCATGGCCTGGACGAGGCTGCCACGGAACGACGCGGCGACGACGACCAGGAGCACCACGAGCAGGGCGAGATTGATGATCATGACGGATCAGGCCTTCTCCTTCTTGAGGATGCGCTGCACCTCCTCGAGCGTCGTCGCGCCGGCGGCGACGAGCGCCAGGCCCACCTCGCGAAACCGGCGCATGCCATCGTTCTGCGCCGCCTTGACGAACGTCGCCTTGTCCACGCCCCTGGCGATCGCCTTGCTCACCGTCGGTCCGCCGGCGACCTCGACGAGCGCGGCCCGGCCCAGATAGCCCGTGCCGCTGCAGGCCGGGCAGCCGAACTCGGTCGCCCGCTTGAACATCAGCCCCTCCTGTGCCGGCAGCTTGAGGCGGGCGAGCATCTCGGGCGTCGCGGCGTATTCGACCGCGCACTTGGGGCACACGCGCCGGATGAGCCGCTGGCCGGTGGCCACCTGCAGCGCCTTGGCCAACTCCGGCCGCGGCACACCCAGTGCCAGCAGCCTGTCCACGGCCGCGACGGCGTCGTCGGCCCGCAGGCCGACGATGACGAGCATCTCCCCCGCCCGCTTGACCAACTCGATCGCGAGCGGCCCATCCTCGAGTTGCGGTACGACCAGCGCCGTGGGATAGCCGCGCATCGCCTGCTCGAGCACCGCGACCGGCGCGAGGTTCTCCGCGCCGCCCCAGCGGAACGGCTTGACGTTCTGCAGCTCGCGAAACGGCGTCCGCTCGTCTTCGAGAATCACGAAATCCCGCAGCAGCCGGTCGGCCGTGAGCACGACCTGGGCGAACGTGGTCGTCAGCCCCTCCCGCGTCGGGGCCGAGACGACGACGAGACTGTTGACCAGCGACAGCGCCTGCTTCACCTTCGCCGCCTCGGCGGCGTCCATGCCGAGCCCCTCGAGCGAGCCGAATCCCGGGGGCGGCTGCTGAAACTCCAGGTGCATCCTGATGCCGGAATCGCTCTTCTCCAGCGTCACCTGGCAGGGGATCGATCGCCGCTGCAGCCCGACGGTAAACCGGCCCGCCTGGCGCCGGCCAGCCTTCGAGGAGATGCCGCACAGCGTCTTTACGACCCCGAGAACCTGCTTCGCTTCGGCGGCGTCGAGCGGCGGGGCGTTTTCCCAGGC
>RFUD01000002.1 GCA_009923125.1 Planctomycetia bacterium | reverse complement strand
GGCCCCTCCCAGCGTGCCGACGGCGATCGTGACGTCCCATCCCGCGTCGCGGAATGCCCCCGCCGCGAGCTCGATCTGCCGACCGGTGCCCACGGGATCGAGCCCCGGCATCACCATCAGCATCGACCTGTGGCCCGTCACCGTCATCCCTCGGCCCCGCCGCGGGCGATGTCCTGCGTGTCGAGCACGGCGAGATAGGGCAGATGCCGCCACAGGCCGTCGAAATCGAGCCCGTATCCCACGACGAACGCGTCGGGGATGTCGAAGCCCACGAAATCGGGCCGCATCGCGACCTCTGCCCGCCCCTCCTTGCGCAGCAGCACGAGCGACCGCACGCGGGCGGCCCCGCGGTTCCGCAACTCCGACACCAGCGCCTGCATGGTGCGGCCGGAATCGAAGATGTCGTCCACGACGAGCACGTCGTGGCCGGTGAGGTCCGGAAGCAGATCGAGCCGCAGTTCGAGCCGGTCCGGGGCCGTGGCCGGGCCGCGGTAACTGCTCGCCCACACCATGTTGAGCTGCACGGGCCCTTCGAGGCGGCGGATGAGGTCGGCCACCACCATGATCGACCCCGTGAGCACACCGATCACCGTCAACGGCTTGTCGATGGAATCGCCGCGCACGTCCGCCGCCAGGCGCTCGATTCCCGCCGCCAATTGTTCCGCCGTGAGCAACGTGTGCATGATCGCCGGGTACAGTATCAGATTTCATGCCGCCCGAAACCGCGGCCAGTCGAGGCGATCCGTCGATGTCATCCCCTTCCCGTCCGCACTGGTCGCTGATCGACGTGGCGGGTCACCCCTGCGAGCTGCACGCACCCCCCGGGGCCATGCCCGGGCGGGCGGTCGTCTACCTGCATGACCTCGATGGTCGGACGCCGTCCCAACTCGACGCCGTCCGCGCCGCGTTCGAAGCCGCCGCCTTGCCCGTCGTCGCCCCGCGGACGGGCCGTTCCTGGTGGCTCGACCGGGCCATGCCCGGCTTCGGCGACGGCTCGACGCCGGAGCGGTTCGTGTGCCACACGATCGTCGCCGACATCGCCGCCCGATTCGGCGTGCGGCCGCCCGGCATCGCGCTGCTCGGCTGCGGGATGGGTGGACAGGGGGCACTGCGGCTCGCCTACCGGCATCCCGGCGTGTTTCCGATCGCCGCCGCGGTCGCGCCGGCCATCGACTTCCACCTCGGCATGCGGCAGGCGGCCGAGCGCGACGACGGTGAACTCTTCGACACGCTGTGGCAGACGTTCGGCGACGTCGAGCGGGCCCGGCAGGACACCGCGATCCTGCACGTGCATCCACTCAACTGGCCGCGGCAGCACTGGTTCGCGAGCAGCCCGGACGACGTGTTCTGGCACGACGGCGCGGCGCGACTGCGTTCGAAACTGGTGGCACTCGGCATCCCGCACGAGGCCGTGCTGGAGGCGGCGCCGGGCGAGGGTCAGGGGGCCTTCGAACGCCGCATGGCAGGAGCCGCGGTGGCGTTCGTGGTCGCCGCCCTCGACAGGGAAGCGCGCCGGATCGGGTAGCCGCGGCGGCGCGCCCGGGGCGTGGGCTCACGTGCCCGGGAGGGGCCGGCTGACGGGCTGAGCGGGGGCGGAACCGAAGGCGGGGAGCCGTGGACCGCCCGCGCCGCCGAGCTGGTCGAGATCGAGAAACCGCGCGTCGTCCACGTCCACCCGATTGAGCGCCCGCCAGTAGAGGATCTTCCCCGCCGACGCACTCGACATCGGCGCACCCACCTTGAGCTGCCGGAAGAGCTGCGCGTCGCTGCGGCCGTCCCCCTCGAACACGAGCAGGTCCTTCGCCTCGCTCCAGCTCAACCGGGCGCTCCGCGCCGTGAACGACTCGCCCTCCACGAGCACGTTGCCGCCGGCCATCAGCTCGATCGAGGATCGGCGCTGTCCCGGAGCCGGCGGCGCCTGGGCCACCCCCAGCACGTCGCTGGTGATCGCCACCGACCGTGGCGGCATGCCCCCCGGCGCGTGGGCGTCGAGCACGTCGTCCCAGCCGGCCACCGGGCCCCAGATCGCCTCGACCCGCTGATGGAACTCCATCTGCCGACGGTGCATGTTGCCTCGCAGCCCCTTCTGGAAATCGACGCCGAGATACGTGAGCTCGTCGGGACGCGGCGGCGGGACGGGCTGTGGCCCGGCGCCGGAGGCCCCCGGTGCGGCGACCGCGGGCATCGCGAGCGCCGGCCCCTGGCCGAAGCGTGTGCTCTGCAGCCGGCCGGGCCCGGTGCCGGACACGTCACCCGTCGCCCTGTCGAACACGAGATCGCGCACGAAGAGTCGTTCGACCGACCGTGCCCCGTCGGCGGCCGCCGACTGACTCTCGATCCGGACGCTGCTGCCGCAGGCGATCCTCGCCACGTCGGTGCGGGGTGTGCCGCGCTGCATGCCTTCCGCGCTGAAGTCGAGCGGCTGGGTGAAGACGACGTCGAGCGAGCCGGCATGCACCGTCGTCGCGCCGCTGGAGGTCACCACGCGATCGACGAAGCGGGCGGTGAGCCCGTCGAAATCCATCCGGCCCTGCCAGGTGACGAGGAGCCGGCCGGCCGGCTGGCCGGGCGCGGGCCCGGCCGGATCGGCCGCCGCTCCCCCGATCATGCCGAGCGACTCGAATCCATTCGCCGCATTCGTCATCGGCATCCCGAGCGTGCCGGCGCCATCCACGAGCAGGCGATTGCGGCCACGGTCGAACTCGACGAGCGGCCCCTCGAGATCGAGGCCGCGGCCGCACACCTTCGCCGGCCGGCCCGAGACGACCGCACGGGCGTCGAACCGCGTGGGCCGCGAGAGCTGCAACTGGTCGCCGGTGATCTTCAGCCCGGGTTCGGTGGCAGCGGCGCGATGCGGCTCCTCGACGAGATGGACCTGGTTCTCGAGGGAGATCTCCTCGATCTGGTTGCCGCCCGGCGTCATGCTGACGAGCCCGCGCACGAGCCCGCCGGTGGCGAGCAGCCTGCCTCGCGTCGGCACCTCGGGCTGCCGGGCCTTCGCCGCACCGGGGCCCGTGCCAGGCCCCGCGCCGGGAGTTCCGGCCGCAGCGGGCGCGCCGAATCCGGCCGCGGCGACATCGCCGCCCGCCGTGTGCTTGAACCAGAGCTCCATCCGCTCGGTGCGGGCGGCGAGCGATTCGGTGTCGATCTCGACCACGCCGCGCGCGAGCATGCGCGTGGGCTTCACGCCGGTGAGATCCGGGCCTCCCGTCATCCGCGTGCCGCCGGCGGCGGCCTCGGGCTGCCGGACGACGTCGAGCCACAGATGGAGTTCGGCGGCGCTCAGGCGGCCCTGCGACTCCACCGTGACATCGGCCTCCCCGGCGAGCGACGCCACATGACCGTCTCCATCCGGTCGCATCCTGAGCCACTTGCGCCACCGGGCCTCCACCGGCGGTGAGCCGGGGGATCGGGCCTTGAGCCAGCCCGGGCCGACCGCCATCAGGGACCCGGGGTCACCGGGCGGACCGGGGCAGTAGTCGATCGATCGGGCCTCCATTTCGCTGCCGCGCACCACCAGCGACACCGGCTCCTCGCCGTCGAGAAGGATGCGCCGCGTGGCGATCTCGTAGCCCAGGCGGGCGGCCCGCGCCTCCAGCTCGGCGGCGGTGGAGCGGGCGATGACGGGGGTGCCGCGGGCCTGGATTTCCGCCGGCTTCAGCCCGCCCGATGCCGGCCCGCCCGCGGCCGTCTCCTCCCTGGCCAGCGTGATCGCGAGGAGGTCGCAGGCGATCTGGTCGGTGCCGCCGTCGGCGGCCCTGCGCTCGACCTCGACATGGTCCTCGAACGTGATCACATGGGCCGAGACATTCATGCACAGCGCGCCGCGGCAGGCCACGAGGACCGGTGGCGGCTCGCCCGCCGCCTGCCCGACAGGCTGCGTCGACGGCGGGGCCGTCCCCGCCAGCAGACCGCCGGAGAATCCCTCCAGCCGCATCCGCACGTCCCGGTCCAGCCGGATCGAATCGACGCCACCGATGTTCGGCCCCTGGGCGCGTCCGGCTTCCGAGCCGGCCTTCGGCAGCAGGGCCGCCACGAGTCCGCGGCCGCTGCCCGTGGATCGACCGTGGCGAAACTGCACGAGCTCGTTCGTGCGGATCTCGAGTTCCGCCAGCTCGACGTCGCGGGTCACGATCTCGATCTCGTCGTCGGCGGCCGGATCGGCGGGGGTCCCTCGGATCGTGACCTGCCCTCGCAGACTGCCGCCGACCAGTTTCGCCAGCCGCCCCTGTCGCAGGTCGAGTGGCTCGTCGAATTCCAGCACGGCCCCCTGCGGTGCCCGCAGGACGAGCGTCCTGCCGCCGGCGCCGTCGGCCGAACGGTTGCGATCCGGCAGCATCACGAGCGTGCAGGGCACGAGGTTCACACGGCCGTCGGGGAGCGAATGGTACTGCTTGAACAGCAGCCGCATCTGCCGGCTCTCGAGCACGATCGGCTCCTCGCGCTCCCATGAGCCCTCGGGGAAGATGTCGCCGAGCGCGGCCAGCCGCTTGTCGGCCCGGGCCCGGATCGCGGCCGCCTGCTCGGGTGTGAGCTCCAACGCGGCCGCCGTGTCCTTCACCCGCGGCTCGACCCACGGCACGACCGCCAGCCGGTAGAAGCCCGCCGCCGCGAGCACCACGAGGAAGACCCGCAGCGTGCGTCCAAGGCGATGTTCCATGGCAGATGAATCCGGATGGCCGCCGGTCAGGCGGAGGTCGGCCGGTAGCGACGGACGATCTCTTCCCAACGGCCGCGGGCTTTCAGCAGGTGCTCGATCACCTCGCGGACGGCGCCCCGCCCACCCGGACTGTGCGTCACCAGCGCCGCCGCCTCGACCACCTCGGGGCAGGCGTCGGCGACCGCCACACCCACGCCACACCGGGCGATCACCGGGAGATCGGGAAGGTCGTCCCCCACGAACGCCGTCTCCTCCCATGACACGCCGCACGCGGCGATGATCGACCCCGTCGCCTCGAACTTGTCCTCGACACCCTGCCTGACGATCGGAATTCCGAGCTCTTCGGCCCTGAGCTGCACCAGCCGGCTGGCGCGACCGGTGACGATTCCGGTGCGCCCGTCGGCCGAGTGCCACAGACGGATGCCGAGGCCGTCGCGAATGTGAAACGTCTTCTGCTCGACCCCTTCGTTCGTCCAGGTCACGCCCCCTGCGGTGAGCACGCCATCGACGTCGAGCAGGAGCAGTTTCACCCGGGCGAGGCGGTCGCCCAGGCCGTCGTGGAAGTTCGGGGAAGTATGCATGACGATGGCGGAGCCGGGTCGCCGCTAGGCCGCGGCGGACGTCGAGCCGGGGGTGACGGGAAGTTCGAGCATCTCGGCCGGCACCAAGCCGACCAGGTCCACGATGTCGAGCAGGCCGACGACGCGGCCGGCCTCGTCGAGCACGGGCAGTTCGCTCAACCGCCGCGCCTCGAGCAGGGCGAGCGCGTCGCGGAGCCGGGTGCCGAGGACGACCGTCGTGGGCCGCGCGGTCATCACGCCGCCGATCGGCCCGTCGAGCGCGCCGTCGTTGCGCCGCTCGAACAGCCGGGCAAGGTCGCTGTCGGTGAAGATGCCCGCGAGCCCGCCCGCGTCATCCACGATCATCACCGCACCGGTGCGGCGGGCGGGGAGCGGCCGCGCGAACACAGCCCGCACGGTGTCGGCCGGACCGGCGGTGCGGCACTGGGCGACCGGCCGCATGGCGTCGTCCACCCGCATGAGCTGCCTGCCCAGGCTGCCACCGGGATGCCGGGCGGCGAACTCCTCGTGGGTGAACCGGCGCAGCCGGCTCGTCACGAGCGCGAGCGCGTCGCCGAGCGCGAGCATGAGCGCCGTGCTCGTGCTGGGCGCGAGGCCGAGTGAGCAGGCCTCGCGCACGCTGCCGGTGGGCACGACCACGTCGGCGGCCCGGCCGAGCGTGCTCCGGGCCGAGCCGGTGAACGCCACGATCCGGATCCGGCGGGCCGTGACGTGCGGCAGGAGCCGCGTGATCTCCTCCGTCTCCCCCGACTGCGACAGGGCGAGCACCACGTCGTCCCGCCGCAGCGCGCCGAGATCACCGTGCAACGCCTCGGCCGGATGCAGAAAGTGGCTTGGCGTGCCGGTGGAGGCGAGCGTCGCGGAGATCTTCCGGGCCACGAGGCCCGCCTTGCCGATCCCGGTGACGACCACGCTGCCGGTGCAGTCGGCGACGGCCCGCACCGCGCGGGCGAATGCGGCGTCGAGGCCCGCGGCCGACTCCAGGATCGCCTCTCCCTCGGCGCGCAGGATCTCGCGGCCATGCGCGACGAGGTCGGCGTCCGTCGGATCGGCGGAGGGGCGAGGGGCGTCCATGGGGGGCGGGACTATAGGGCGACTGGGCAACCCGCCGCAATGCAGCTTTCCCGCCTCGTGGGACCGGCTTCGGGCTCCCCATATCCCATCGCCGGACGCTCGCTGCGCCCATCCTGGGCTCCACTCGCTCGGACCTGCCTGCGCTCCGGCATCCTGCCTGCGCTGGTCAGCTACGCCGGCTCCCGGGATGCGGGGAGCCCGAAGCCTCCTCAACTGAAAACGGAGCGGGCGACTTGGCGTGAATCAGCGCGTGTATTTCGCAGCCATTTCTGCCAGCGAGATGCACTTCACCTTGCCGGCGTTGCCGGCCTGACCGAATTGCACCATGCGCTCGGCGCACACCTTCTTCATCGCCTCGCGGGAGGGCTTCAGGAAGTCACGCGGGTCGAACTTCTCGGGGTGCTCGAAGAGCACCTTGCGGACCGCCCCGGTGATCGCCATGCGGCAGTCGGTATCGACGTTGATCTTCCGCACGCCGTGCTTGATGCCCCGCTGGATTTCCTCCACGGGCACGCCCCAGGTCTGCGGCATCCTGCCACCGTACTTGTTGATGACGTCCTGCAGTTCCTGCGGCACGCTCGACGAGCCGTGCATCACGAGGTGGCAGTTGGGGAGCTTCGCATGAATCTCCTCGATCCGCTTCATCGCGAGCACCTCGCCGTCGGGCTTGCGGGTGAACTTGTAGGCGCCGTGGCTCGTGCCGATCGCCACGGCCAGCGCATCGACGCCGGTCGCCGCCACGAACCGGGCCGCCTCGTCGGGATCGGTGAGCAGCTGGTCGTGCGACAACTTCCCGCTGGCGCCATGCCCGTCCTCGGCTTCGCCCTCGCCGCTCTCGAGCGAACCGAGACAGCCGAGCTCGCCCTCCACCGACACGCCCTGCCGGTGCGCCGACTGCACGACCTCCCGCGTGACCTTCACGTTGTAGTCGAAGTCGGCCGGCGTCTTGCCGTCGTCCTTCAGCGAGCCGTCCATCATCACGCTCGTGAAGCCGTGGTCGATCGCGCTCTGGCAGGTGGCGGGGGAGTTGCCGTGATCCTGATGCATGGCGATCGGAATGGCGGGGTACAGCTCCGCCGCGGCGAGCATCAGGTGCCGCAGGTAGTTGTCCTGGCTGTAGCTGCGGGCACCCCGGGAGGCCTGGATGATGACGGGAGAATCGGTCTCCTTCGCCGCCTCCATGATCGACTGGATCTGCTCCATGTTGTTGACGTTGAAGGCGGCCAGGCCGTAGTGGTGCTCAGCGGCGTGGTCGAGCAGGATCCGCATGGGGACGAGCGGCATGAACGAAACTCCTCAGGCGAAGGCGGGATATCGAGCAGCGGGATGGTGGACCGGCGGAAAGCATATGAACTCCCGGTTTTTCGCACAAACGCCGCCCCGGGATGCCCGTGATACGATGCTCGGACACCCGTGCCACCGGCCGTCGCCCGTATGGATCTGAAGCCCACCACCGATCCGCTGAAGAGCTTCCTGTACGTCGCCGGCGGCTGGGTCTGCGTGGGGCTCGCCGTGCTTGGCTCGGTGCTGCCGCTGCTCCCGACCACGCCCTTCCTGTTGCTGGCGAGCTGGTGCTTCTACCGAGGCTCGCCGCGGATCCATGCCTGGCTCCATCGCTCGAAGTGGTTCGGGCCGACGCTCGACGACTGGCAGCACTACCACGGCATCCGCAGGAGCGTGAAGTATCGGACCGTGATGATGGTGGCCGCCGTGGTGGCGACGAGCCTGGTGCTCAACAGCCTGCCGTGGTGGCTGCGGTACGCGACGCTCGGGCTCGTCGCCTGCGGTCTGTACGTGATCTGGACCGTGCCCACGCTGCCCGACGACGCGCCGCGGGCTCCGCGCACGCTCGTCGAATGAGACCGGCAGCCTGCATCGCCGTGATGCTGTGGGCGACGGCCGTGGGCCGCGCCGGAGAGTGGCCGCAGATCCTGGGGCCGGCCCGCAACGGCGTGGCCGCCGACGACGAGCGGCTGGCCGACGCCTGGCCGCCCGCCGGACCGCGCGCGGCATGGTCGAAGCCCGTGGGCCGTGGCGATGCGGGCGTGGCCGTGGCCGGCGGCCGCGTGCTGCTCTTCCACCGCGTCTCCGACGCCGAGGTGCTCGAGTCGCTCGATGCCGCCACGGGCGAGTCGCGCTGGACCGACGCCCATCCGACGTCGTTCGCGCCGCAGGTGGGCGGCGGCGACGGCCCGCTCTGCGTGCCGCTCGTCCACGACGGCCGCGTGGTCGCGTTCGGCCCGCAGGGCATGCTCCGCTGCGTGGATGCCGCCACGGGCAGGCGGCTCTGGCTCCGCGACACGCATCGCGACTTCCGCGCGCCCGAGGGCTACTTCGGGGCCGGCTCGACGCCCCTGGTCGTGGCCGGTCACGTGATCGTGAACGTGGGCGGCTCCCGGGCCGACGCGGGGATCGTGGCGTTCTCCCTGGCGACCGGCGACACCGTGTGGACCCAAACCGCCGAACCGGCGAGCTACGCCGCCCCCGTCGCCGTCACGCTCGCCGGCACGCCCCACGTGCTCATGGTGACACGCTACGCCTGCCTGCTCCTCGACCCCGCGTCGGGCAACGTTCGCTGGCGGTTTCCCTTCGGCCAGCGCGGGCCGACGGTGAACGCCGCCACGCCGGTCATCCTGACCGACGGCCGGCTGCTCATCACGGCGTCATACGGCATCGGCTCGGTGTGCGCGTCGTTCGACGCGACAGGCTTCACGAAACGCTGGGAGGGGGGCGACGCGCTCGCCACGCAATACTGCACGCCGATCGCCGGCGGCGGGCACGCCTGGTGCATCGACGGCCGCGACGACGTGCCTCCGGCCGATCTGGTGTGCGTCGATCTCGGCACCGGCCGCGCGACGTGGCGCGAGGCGAACTTCGGCTACGGCACGCTCCTCGCCGCCGACGGCAAACTGCTCGCCGCGAAGACCGACGGCGAACTCGTGCTCATGACCGCGACCCCGGCGGGCGTCTCGATCCACGCGCGTGCCCGGCCGCTCACCGGCACGGTGCGGGCCCTCCCCGCCCTCGCGGCGGGGAGGCTCTACCTTCGCGACGACACCACGCTCATCTGCCTCGACGTCGGCCGCTCGTCGCAGCCGCCCGTCACATCCGACTGATGCCGCCCACGAATGCCGGACCTGTGATCGACGGGCCGCAGCCTGTCGTCATCAGTGCTCGAGCGAGGCGTCGGGCTCAGGCAGCCACTGCGTGAGGATCACGCCCACGAGGGCATACAGACCGGCCACGATCGCGCCCACCACGGCGATCCGCACGGGGTCGGGGGGCGTGGCGGCCGAGAACGTGAGCGTGAGCCAGGCCGCCGCCGTGCCGAGCACGCGGCCGCCGATGTTCGCCGCGAAGCTCTCGCCCGTGCCGCGCAGGTGCGTCGGGAAGACGTGCGGGATGTAGTTGCCCCAGAAGCTGAACTGGGCCACCGTGAGCAGGCCGGCCACGAAGATGCCCGCCTTGATCCAGGGCAGCGAGTCGGCATGCGCAAGCTGCGTGGAGATCCACCAGAAGAGGGCCGGCACCACGACGAGCGCCGGAATCTGGAAGATCCGCAGGAGCGCCCGCCGGCTGAGAACCCGGAGCGCGGCCCACGCCAAAAGCACGCGGCCCACGAGGCCGCCCACCTCCTGGAAGATCGTCACGCCCGCCACCGCCTCGTCGGTGGCGTTGCCCGCGATGCTCTTGAGCTTGCCGGCTGGCAACGCGGGCTTGCCCGCCTGCTCCGCGGCGGCGACGGCCTCGGCTTGCGCCGCTTTTGCCGTCTGCAAGATCGCGGCATGCCCCTTCGGGCCGCCGAGGATCTGCGGCAGCTGCTGGATCGCGCCGAACGCAATCCCGTAGCTCGCGGCAAAGACGAGCGTCGTGAGCACCGTCGTGCGGACGAGCGCCGGGCTGAAGAGCTCGCGGATGCTCGGCCGCTTGAGCGTGCCGGCCGCCTTTTTCTCGGCCCACACGGGGCTTTCGGGGAGGAACGGCCGGATGAGGATCAGCGGCAGCGCCGGGATCACGCCGGAGATCAGCGTGTAGCGCCAGGCGTCGTGGCCGCCGTGGATGGCCGGCAGGATGTCGGCGAAGCGGGCGGCGAGGATGTTGGCCGTGCCCACAAGCAGACCGCCAAGCGATGAAAACGCCTGCGTCCAGCCGAGGGCCCGCTCGCGCTCGTCGCGGTCGGGGAACAGCTCGGCGAGCCACGCCACCGCCGCCACGAACTCCACGCACACGCCGATGAACACGAGGCACCGGCAGAAGAGCAGCTGGGGCAGCGACGTGGCGAAGCCGGCGGCGAGCGCCGCGAAGGCATACAGCAGGATGCTGAACGTGAGCACGCGGCGGCGCCCGAGGAGATCGGTGAGATAGCCGCCGAGCAGGCCGAACACGCCGCCCGCGATCGCCGGCACGAAGAACAGCGTCCGCGCCCAGCCCACATAGTTCCTGCCGCCCGGCACCCACAGCGCCGTCGCATCGGCCTGCGACATGCCGCCCGCCACGAGGCCCGCGACCTCCGGCTTGGAAAGCTCCTGGATCGCCGGCTTGATGATCAGCGGCAGCATCAGGAGTTCGTAGATGTCGAACGCGAACCCGATCGCCGCGATCGCGCACACCAGCCAGCCGGTGAACGAGAGCCGACCGTCCGCCGCCACACCGCCGCCCTGCTTGCCCCGCATCGATGCCTCCACCTGCGAAAACGACACCGCCGACAGGCGGCAAGCCTATCGGCGGCGTTGGATCACGGCAAAGGAGAGCGGTCGGGCCGCGGCACGATCACGGGCCGATCGACGGCGGGTTCTTCGCGAGGAAGTCCCGTGGGCCGCGGGTCGTGTAATACGGATAGGCGACCGCTCCGGTCGGCGGGCCGGCCGGCTGCGTGGCGCCGTAGTCGCTCCCGGCGAGGGCCGCCCGTTCGGCGGGTGAGAGGTGATGCTTCGCCAGGCCGCCATAGCGGCCGACGTGGGCGCCGGCGGCACAGTCGCGGCACCCGGGCTGGCAGCCCCCGGGTCCACACGACTCGCACGGGCCACCGACGGCACACTGCCCGTTGGCGCACGCGCCGTCCTGGCAGGCTCCATGCCGGCAGGCCCCGGCCTGATGGCCGTGAGGGCCGTCGGTGTTCAGGAGAAACAGCCGGTCGATGATCGAGCACCCGCTCGATGCACCGATCACGGCGACAGCCAACAGGAGAGCGGATGCGGTTTTCATGAGTCGTGGTTCCCCTCGGGTTCACGGACTCTATCGGCGGTGCCGGTCGCACCGGTTGAGAAAACCCCGCGGGCGCGAGGCTGGGCAGACTGCGGAGCCTCGCGAACGGCAAGCGGGACGCTTGCCCCACATCGGCACGCGTGCCCCGCGGGCCTAGGCGTAGCGGCCGACGATCAGCGAGATGTTCTGGCCGCCGAACCCGAAGCTGTTGGAGAGGGCCCGGTCGCACCGTGCCGCCCGGGACGTGTTCGGCACGTAGTCGAGATCGCAGTTGGGGTCGGGGTTTTCGTAGTTGATCGTCGGCGGCAGCATGCCGTCGCGGATCGCGAGCAGGCAGACGATCAGCTCCGTGGCGCCGGCGGCCGCGATCAGGTGCCCCATCATGCTCTTCGTGCTCGACACCGGGATCTTGTAGGCGTGCTCGCCGAACACCTTCTTGATGGCCAGCGTCTCGACCTTGTCGTTGACGTCGGTGCTCGTGCCGTGGGCGTTGATGTAGTGGATGTCGTGCGTGCCGAGGCCGGCGTCCTGGAGGGCCATCGTGATGCAGGCGGCGGCCCCGCGGCCCTCGGGATGCGTGTCGGTGATCCGGTAGGCGTCGGCCGTCGAGCCATAGCCGAGCAGTTCGCCGTGGATCTTCGCACCCCGCTTCTTGGCGTGCTCGAGCTCCTCGAGCACCACCATGGCGGCTCCCTCGCCGAGCACGAAGCCGTCGCGCTCGTTGTCGAAGGGGCGGCTGGCCCGGGTCGGCTCGTCATTGCGCGTGGAGAGGGCGGTGAGCAGATTGAAGCCCGTCACGCCGAAGGGATGGATCATGCTGTGCGTGCCGCCCGAGAGCATCACGTCGGCGTCGCCCCGGCGAACGAGTTCGGCCGCCTCGCCGATGGCCTGGCTGGACGCGGCGCAGGCGGTGAGGCAGTTGAGGTTCGGCCCCTGCGCGTCGAACATGCCGGCGAGGTGACCGGCGGGCATGTTGGGCTCCTGCTCGACCTCGGACAGCGGATGGAGCGTCTCCAGCCCGAGCTTCGTGAACTTCGCCACGTCGAGCGTGTCGCCCGAGATCGCGGCCATCATCATGCTCGTGAAGGCGTCGAAATCCTGCTGCCCCTCGCCGCTGCCGAGATAGACGCCGAGCCGCGTGGGGTCGGCCGGCAGCCCGCGCTCGAGGCCCGCATCACGCATCGCCTGGAGCGCCGCTCCGGCGGCGAACTTCGTGTGCCGGCCGCAGAAACTCCAGAGCTTCGCGTCCTGCCCCTCGTCGGCGATGTCCCAACCGCGGACTTCGGCCGAGATCTTCGTGGGGAACCGCGAGGCGTCGAACACCGTGGTGTACCCCACGCCCGACGCGCCGGCGAGCAGGTTCTTCCACAGTTCCTCGACACGCACGCCCAGCGGCGTGACGAGCCCCATTCCCGTGATCACCACCCTGCGCCGGTCGGTCACGCTGTCGTTCCCTCCGCCGTTGGGCGACGGCCGCCCGCCGGCATGTCTGCGGTCACCAATCCGGCCGCGCGAGCGGTCGTCCCGCCTCGTCGCGTCCGACGTCGTAGATGTGCATCAGGTCGAGCCACTGCAGCAATTCGTCCGGCTCGAAGAGCTTCGGCACCCCCTCGCCCGGCTCGAGGTGGGCGAAGAACAGCTCCGCCTCGCCCTGCACCCGGTCGGCCACCCTGCTCGTGACCCGGCACAGCGAGCCCGTCGGCTTGAGGTCGAGGATCAGCGCCTCGAACCGCAGCGTGTCGCCGGGCACGGCGTCGAAGTGGAACTCGGCGTTGGCCACCTTGGCGAGCACGACCCGGCGGTTGAATTCGATCGCGTCGGCCACGAGCAGGCCCGCGGTCTGGGCCATGCCCTCCACGACGAGCGAGTTCGGCATCAGGGCCGCGCCCGGGAAGTGGTCGTGCATGTGCTCCTCGGCGAGCGAAACGTTCTTCACCGCCGTGGCGTGCTTCCCGCGCACGAACTCGTCGAAACGGTCGATCCAGAACCAGCGCATGTCAGGACGCCAGCTTCCCCTGGACGTACCGCACCATGTCCTCGACGGTGAGCGTGTTGGCGAAGTTTTGCACGCTGGGGTTGGCCTCGAACTTCGTCAGGTCGGCGAACGGCATCCGCGCCTTGAGCGCCGCGATGCCGGCCGGATTCACCTTGCCGTTGGTCACGAACTCGGAACTCGACAGCACGTCCTCGGGGAACAGCTCCCCGCGCGGGATCTTGATGCCGAACGCCTTCTCGAGGCGAAACACGATGTCCAGGAAGTCGATCGACTCGGCCCCGAGATCACCCACCATCGTCGCCTCGGGGGTGACTTCGTCGTCGTCGACCCCGAGGGCATCCACCAGGGCGGTCTTGACCTTCTCGAAAATTTCATCGCGCGACGGCATCGACGTGGCACCTCGAAAACGGGGAAGGATGGGGAACGACAGGCAAGTCTGGGAAACGATCGGCGGTATTCCGGAACCGCCAAGGGTAATGTCACCGCGTTCCGGAGGAAACCCGAAAAGCCGACACGGCGTCGGGCGGGGGCAAAAAACCGGCGGAATTCCGGTCCGGCGTGGGTTTTGCCCGCCGACGAAAGCCTCAGCGGGCCAGTGTCGCCGGCTCGGACATCGGCATCGTCGCCGCCGTCAGCGGCCCCGCGTCGGAGCCGTAGATCACCCGCCGGGGCACGGTGCCGGACCGTCCGGCCGGATGCAGGACGGACCACAATTTCCGCATTTCGGCCCGCACCCGGGCGTCGATCGCCTCGCCGTGCGGCTGGCGGTCGGCGAGGTTGTAGCGCTCGAGCACCAGGCGGGCGGTGAGGCTCGTGCGTTCGCCGCTCGCCCCGGACACCGTGCCGCTGGCCTTCACCTTGGTCGTCGTCTCGTCCTGCGAGAGCACCTCGGCCGTGACCGTGAGCACGCGTCCCGGCTCGACGAAGTCGCCATACTTCACGTTTTTCGCCGACCGCAGCACCACGATGCTGTGGGCGAAGTCCTCGGCGACGCGGATCGTCCAGGCGGCGGCCTGCGTCATCGCCTCGAGCATCAACACGCCGGGCATCACGGGAAACCGGGGGAAGTGGTCGGCGAGATACTCCTCCGACAGCGTGAGGGTCTTGATCGCCGTGATGCTCTTGCCGGGTTCGATGGCGGTGACACGATCCAGGAGCGTGAAACGCATGAAAAATCCGTTGCGATGAGAAGTGACGTTGCCGGCCTGCGTGGCCGCCCACCTGCGGGCGGCCGCCATGCTCGCGTCGGGCGAGTCCGTTCACGACGGCCGCAGTCTATGGCGCGCCTGCCCCCCCCACAACCGTCCCCGGCGGCTGCCACGGGCGGGCGAACAGCGCTGCCAACCTGACAGCCGACACGACCCGCAGAGTTTCCCGGCCGCGTACCGGAAACGGACGCCGGCGGAGCGTTTTCCGGAGTCGGAGCGTGCGTGCACGGACGAACACCGGCGCCTGTCCGTTGGCACGCTGTTTGCTTTTATCCCTTCCGCCGCCAGCGGGAAGCGATTTCGGCACCACGGTGAGCGGCGGGTTGTTTTTCGGCGCCGTCCCTGCGAATGATGTTTCATTCCATGGACGGCGGTTGTTTCGTTCACCCTGTTCATGGAGTCAGCGATGCAGACCTTTCGCACGGGCTTCGCGCACCCGCTCGACGAATTGCGCGACGAGCTTGATCGTCTCTGGGGCAACCTCGTGGCGGCGCCGCCGCTCCACGGCTGGGGCAACGGGCCCTCCGCGGCAGCGTTTCCGGCGGTGAATGTCCGCGAAACCGACGAGGCGATCGTGGTCGAGGCGGAACTGCCCGGTCTCGATGCGGGCGGCGTGGACATCGCCGTCACGGGCGACGAACTCGTGCTCAAGGGTTCGCGGCCCGAGGGTTCGCGGCCCGAGCCGGAACCGGCCCAGGCGTCGCCCGCCGGCGAGCAGGGCAACGGCAGCCGGAAGCCGGCCGTCACATGGCACCGGCGCGAACGCGGCACCGGCAGCTTCGAGCGGCGGATCACGCTGCCCGTGGCGGTCGATGCCACGCGGGTGGAAGCGCGGCTCGCCGACGGTGTGCTCACCGTCACCTGCCCGAAGGCGCCCGAGGCCCAGCCTCACAAGGTGCAGGTTCGTTCGGCCTGACACCGTCCCATTTTCCTCACCCTTCCATTCGGAGAAGCGAATCATGCCCACCACCATCACGCAGACCGAGGGCCGGGCCGGTGCCGCGCCGACCCAACCCGAAACCACGCTCACCTACCAGCCCAACGTCGACATCTGCGACTGCGGGCGGGAGGTGTTGATCGTCGCCGACATTCCCGGCGCCCGCACCGACGGCATCGACGTGTCGTTCGAGGACGGCGTGCTCTCGCTCCACGCGAGGGTGCCCGCCCGCGAACTGCCCGGCCGCGCCGTCCGCCAGGAGTACGGGATCGGCGACTACCGGAGGTCGTTCCGCCTGGGCGACGACTTCGACGCCTCGCAGATCACGGCCAGTTACCGCCACGGCGTGCTCACGATCCACGTGCCGCGGCTGGCGGCGGTGCGTCCGCGGAAGGTCGAGGTGCGCGCGGGCTGATGTCGATTGCAGCCGGGCCTGCACGGTCCCGGCGCGTGTTGTCGTGTTTCGTTCCCCCCACCCCGGAAAAGAAAAGGAGACCGTCTGATGAGTCTGATTCCTTTTCGCACGAAGCGCTCGAGCGGCATGGAGGGAGGCAACCTTGCCACCCTGGCCGATTTTCGCCACGAGATGAACCGGCTCTTCGAGGGCTTCTTCAGCCGGCCCACGGCCTTGATGCCCGGCTGGTTCGAGCCCGGCGAACCCGGCCAGTGGATGCCGGCGATCGACCTCTCGGAAACGGGCACGCAGATCCGCGTGCGGGCCGAGCTGCCCGGCATCGACCCGAAGGACGTCGACGTGAGCGTGTCGGGCGACCGGCTCATGATCTCGGGGGAAAAGAAGTCGTGCGCCGAGGAGTCGGGCGAGGGCTGGTCGCACTGCGAGAGCCACTCCGGCGCCTTCAGTCGGGCGATCCCGCTGCCCGAGTCGGTCGATCCGGCGAAGGTCACGGCCCGCTACGACAAGGGCGTGCTCACGGTGGAGCTCACGAAGTCGCCGTCGAGCACGTCGCGGAAGGTGCCCGTGCTCACGAAGTAGCCTGCCGCGAGGAGGCCCACGGTATCATCGGGGCCGCGGGGAGCACGTCTCTCCGCGGCCCCGCGTGTTTCCCCTGTCGAAGTCCCGACCGCATGCCGCTCACCATCGAACAGCCCGCCGCTTCAGGAGCGTTGTCGATCGACCTTGCCGGCGTGGTGCCCGATCGGATCACGACGCTCACGGCCGGCGACATCGCCCGACTCGTGGTGCGGGCCGACGAGCGGCCCGTGGAACTCGGCGACCTTTTTCGGATCGCCGGGTCGCCGGCCGACGGCCGGATCGAATGCCGTGGCGACTTCTCGCGCGTGCACTCGATCGGCAGCGGGATGACCGCAGGCGAGATCGTGGTGGAAGGGACCGCGGGGCGGCATGCCGGCGCAGGCATGGCCGGCGGCACGCTCACGATCCATGGCGACGCGGGCGACTGGTTGGCCTGCGAAATGACGGGCGGGACGGTACACGTGGATGGCTCGGCGGGAGACAACGCCGCTGCCGCGCTCCCCGGCAGCCGGCATGGGATGCGCGGCGGCATGGTGATCATCCGGGGCGGCGCCGGCTGTCTCGCCGGCGCCCGCATGCGGCGCGGCATTCTGGCGATCGGGGGGGATTGTGGACCGGCCGCCGGCTTCGAACTCCGGGCCGGAACGGTGATCGTCGCCGGCACGCTCGGACCGCACGCCGGCACCGGCATGGGGCGGGGCTCGCTGATTGCGGCGGATGCCGGTTTCGTCCCGCCGCCCACGTTCCGCCGAGGTGCGATCTGGGCCCCCGCGTTCCTGCCGCTGCTCGGGACGCGGCTCGACGCGGCCGGATTCCGGCCGTGCGGTGGCTCGACCAACGGGCTCCTCGCCGGACCGTGGCGGCAGTGGCACGGCGACGCCCTGGCCGGCGGCCGTGGCGAGCTGTTCCTGCGGGCGTGAGGGCCGTTCCCACCGCGGCGTGCGGCCGGTTTTCCACCACCCGCTTTCATGGGCCTGCGGTTTCGGCTACTCTCTGGGGCTCCCGCCACACGGCGGTTTTTCGATCCGTTTTCCCGCCCCGCAGGCAACGAAGTTCTCCGGTATGCCCACGATCAGCCAACTCGTCCGCAGCCGCCGTCGGCCGAAGCGCAAGTTTTCCAAGTCGCCCGTGCTCGATCGCTGCCCGCAGAAGCGCGGCGTGTGTCTGCAGGTGCGGACGATGACGCCGAAGAAGCCGAACTCCGCGCTCCGGAAGATCGCCCGCGTGCGGCTCTCGAATCAGAAGGAAGTCACCGTCTACATCCCGGGCGAGGGACACAACCTCCAGGAGCACTCGATCGTGCTCGTGCGTGGCGGCCGTGTCCGCGACCTGCCGGGTGTTCGTTACCACATCGTCCGCGGGGCCCTCGACACGCTCGGCGTGCAGGGCCGCAAGCAGTCGCGCAGCCTCTACGGCGCCAAGAAGGGCTAATCGAGAACAAGGATACGAGCCATGGGAAAGATCACCGCCAGCCGCGAACAACTCATCCCCGATCCCCGCTACGGGTCGCTCCTCGCGAGCAAGTTCATCAACTGCCTGATGGTGGACGGCAAGAAGAGCGTCGCTCAGACCGTCTTCTACAAGGCGATGGACCTCGTCGCGCAGAAGGTGACCGACGTCGAGCCGATCGAGGTGTTCAACCGGGCCCTGGAAAACTGCAAGCCGTCGGTCGAGGTGCGGTCGAAGCGGGTGGGCGGTGCCGCCTACCAGGTGCCGATGCAGGTGAACCGCAACCGCCAGCAGTCGCTCGGCATTCGCTGGATGCTGCAGGCCGTCCGTGAGAAGAAGGGCCGCGCCACGCACGAGAAACTGGCGGAAGAGATCATGGCCGCGTACAAGCGCGAAGGCGCGGCGGTCACGAAGCGCGACAACGTGCACCGCATGGCCGACGCCAACAAGGCGTTCGCGCACTTCGCCTGGTAGGCGAAGTGGCTATGTTCACGGCACGTCTCGACATCCTGTCGAACGTGCCTTGGCAGGCCTCCGCCTGCTGGCAACAACCCGGCGCTCCAGGCCTGATGTCTAGCTTCACGCCTGCGGAGCCATCCATGGCCTCCGCAGGCTCGCTCTGGTCGCATCCTGCGACCGTCGCCTGGTAGGCGAAGTGGCTATGTTCACGGCACGGTTCACGGCACGTCTCGACATCCTGTCGAACGTGCCTTGGCAGGCCTCCGCCTGCTGGCAACAACCCGGCGCTCCAGGCCTGATGTCTTGGATGGTGGACGACGTACGGGCAGCCACGTGCGGGGCCTGCTTGTACGGCGAATAAGCAGGCGAACATGCTTTGCAAGTCATGCCGGCATTTGACCGAAATACTGGCCGCGACGACACTTGAAAGGATGCGGGTGAGGCGTCCACTGACGCGTTATCCAGCAGCGCTGGCGTTTGCCGTGTTCCGCGGAAATACAAGTTCGCTGAAAGCAGCCAAGAGCCTTGCATTCCGCGGTTTAAGTGACTACCACGGTCGTGCGTGTATCATCAACCTGTCACTCCGGGAGATCGGCTTATGACGCTTACCGATCGAATCACCGTTCATCCACAGCAATGCGGCGGCCGTCCGTGCGTGCGTGGAATGCGCATCCGGGTAAGCGATGTCCTCGATCTTCTTGCCGCTGGGCTCTCGCCCGCTGAAGTCGTGGACGAACTGCCCGACTTAGAGATTGAAGATGTCACTGCTTGCCTGAAGTTCGCTAGCCTCCAGGCGTCACAACCTGGGGCCGCAGCGTGATCCTCTGGCTCGATGCTCACCTCTCACCGTCGATCGCCCGATGGATTGCCGAAACCTTCGCTGTAGAGTGTGCTTCCGTACGTGACCTTGGGCTGCGTGACGCCCTCGACCCGCCAATCTTTGCTGCAGCCCGGGCGGCTGGTGCAGCCGTCATGACGAAGGATGCTGACTTCGCAAAAATGGTGGAGCGACTTGGTCCACCGCCGTGTGTTGTCTGGCTTCGATGTGGCAACACGTCAAACGCCGCCTTGAAACATCTCCTCATCCGCGAGTTGCCGGCGTGCATTGTCAGGCTGGCAGATGGCGAATCGATCGTCGAGTTGGGCCAGGATCCAAACAGCGAACCAGGCGTTGGAGCAGACTCGCGATAGCGTCCTGCGGCGTAGCTTGGCGTGTTGGCTGCGAGCTGCTCATCTTATTCGTTCGCTGCGTGAAAGCGAAGTCCGCGCGCGTGCCGTCACGGTGTGAGGTATAACGATGTTCACGAGGACTAATCCATGAGCGACGTCGCCGTCGAACTGATCCACACATTTTCCGCCTTGTCGCGTGGCGAGCAGCACGCAGTGCTTCTCGAGTTGGCTCGAATCTCTGAGGCGAACGCCGGCCCGCTCTCAGAGGAGGAGCTGACGGCGGCCGGCGAGTCAGTCTTCGCCATATATGACGCCGAGGAGGCCGGCCATGGCGAAGCCAAAAAGGGGTGAGGTCTGGCTCGTCGATATGGGCTACGCCGCGAAGGTGCGCCCGGCTCTGGTTCTCAGCGGTCCTGTGCTCGACGATGAACGTGCATTGACAACGGTCATTCCCCACACAACAAGCGTGCGGGGAACACGGTTTGAGATCCCAACGAATGTTGGGTGGTTGAAGAATGGTGCGTTTGATGTGCAAGGCATCGGAACGTATCCAACCGTTAAGCGCATGCGAAAGCTTGACGATCTTTCGGACGAGCTGTTGGATCTCGTGGAAAGTCGCGTCGTCATGCTGCTTGCCCTTCCGGCTCAGCCACAAAGCGGCTCACCAAGCCTTGGAGCCGACTCGCGGTGGCGTCGAGCGGTGTAGCTCGGCTGGTTGGCTGCGAGCGGCTCAATGCCGGCGTTCGGTCAGGCGGAGCCCCTCGGAAGCAGCAATCGCACCCCGTGTCAGAGCCTTGAGGCGACCATGCGACTGTGGCAATCACTCACCCGCCGCCGGGATGTTCCCACGTTGCCCACGTGGATGGCCGCAACAGCCCTGCTGCTCCTGGCGGCCTACGCCGGCTGGGCGGCTGTTCGACCTGAAGGCCCGCCCGTCGCGGAACACGGATACCCCGCCGATCTCGTCCACGACACGCGGGAACTGCTCACCCAGTGCGAGGCCCTGACGCAAGCGATCCGAGATCATGATCGGGACCGTGTCGAACAGCTGAACGCGCAGCTCGAGGCCGGTTCTCGACGGATGGCCGAACGTCACCGTCAACGAGCGGCCGCTGTGACCACTGCAAGGACGGGGTACGGATTGATCGCCGCCCTCAACTTCGCCGTGGGCGCGTGGCTCCTCATCGCGGCTCGACGATCCCGGCCTGAGTGACCGCAGGACAGCTGACCGATCGTCCCCATGTGCAGCAACAAGTCGAGTCTCTTCATGCCGATCATCGTGGCATCTCTCGTCGTCAATGTGCTCGTGGCCGGATTTTTCGGTCTCGTGACCGGGTTCAATCTCAATGCAATACTCCCGAAGCTCGACATCGTGTTCGGGCCCGACACACCCTCGCGACGAACGAACCCTGTCCCGTGGTGGAACCTCGCCATCTGCGCGCTGCATGCGGCATCACTGTGGATGGCCTTCTCGGGCTGAAGGATCCGGTGTCTCGCGAAGCGCGGGGCGCAAACCGCCGGATGCGTCAGCGCACCCGCACCCGGGCCGGCAGCAGCATCTGCGGCCGGCCGCTCGTGACCGCCGTGAGCGTGCCGGCGTGGGCCGCGATCGCCTCGAAGCCCGGCACCCCCAGCAGCCGCGCGGCCAGGTCGATCCCCGCGACAGGGGTCGTGCCGAGGCCCCGCATGCCGAACAGATCGTCGAACAGGCCACGCGGCTCGGGCAGAAGCACCCGTTCGAGATTCTCCCCGGCATCCAATCCGGCAAGTTTTCTCGCCTCGTCGATCGCGTCGTCGAGCGTGCCCAGCCGGTCCACGAGCCCGGCTTCCTTGGCCATCCGGCCGGTGAACACGCGGCCCTCGGCGAGTGCGTCGAGCTTCGCGGGATCGAGCTTGCGGCCCGCGGCCACCTTCGAGGTGAACAGCCGGTAGACATCCCGCATCGTGCCCAGGAAGGCCTCGCGCTCCGCCGCCGTGAACGGCGACTGCATCGACAGCCAGCCGGCGTTTTTCCCCTTGCTCACCACGTCGGTGTGCACGCCGTATCGTTCGAGCGCCCCGCCGACCGTGATCTTGCCGCCGACGACGCCGATCGATCCGGTCAGCGTGCCCGGCGCCGCCACGATCCGGTCGGCTGCCACGGCGATGTAGTAGCCGCCGCTGGCAGCCGTGTCGGAGAGGCTCGCGACCACCGGCTTCTTGGTGCGCTCGGCCTCGCGCCAGATCAGATCGCTGGCGAGTGCGGAACCGCCGGGTGAGTCGATGCGGAGCACGATCGCGGCCACCTTGTCGTCCCTGGCCGCGGTGCGGATCGCCTCGATGATCGTGTCGCTGCCGGCCGAACCGCCGGCCAGCAGGTCGTCGCGGCCCTTGCCCTCCGCGATCTCACCGGTCACGTGCACGATCGCCACCTGCCTGCCCTTGCCCGTGGCCGTGGACTGCTTCTGGCCCGAGAGCATCTCGACGAGCTTCACCAGCCCGCCGATGCCGGAGAAGTCGTTGTCCATCTTTCGCTCGGCGTAGTCACGGACGATCTTCGGCTCGGGCAGTTCGACCTTCTTCGCCAGCGCCGCGGCGACCTCGTCCTCATAGCCCACGGCATCGATCAGCCCCGCCTCGCGGGCGGCGTCGGGCGTGAACACACCGGTGTCGATCAGTTCGCGGACCTTCTCCGGAGCGAGCCGGCGGTCGGCGGCGATCCGTTCCACGAGCTGCTCGAACAGATCGCCCACGAAACTCTCGTACTGCGCACGAAGCTGCGGGCTCATGCTCGACCGCGTGAGCGGCTCGCCGGCCCCCTTGAACTCGCCCACCTGCAGGATTTCCGCCTGCACGCCGAGCTTGTCGAGCAGATCCTTGAAGAACATCACCTCCGTGCGCACACCGGTGATCTCGAGCGTGGCGGCGGGGGGCATCGTGATCGTGTCGCAGGCGAGAGCCACCATGTAGTGCACCGGCGCGGAGCCCACGAGATGCGCGGAGACCGGCTTGCCCGCCTTGCGCAGCCGCGCGACCGCGGCCCGCAATTCATCGGCCCGAGCCCGGCCCAGATCCGGCGACTCGATCGACAGCACGACGCCCTTGACCCGCTTGTCGGAGGCGGCCTTGTCGAGCCGCTCGACGATCCGGTGGAGGTGCAGCAATTGATAGGATGCATTGCGAATCCCACTTTCAAACAAGTGATGGATCAGTGTCAATTGAAATATTTGGAGGCTAAGTGATTCACATTGGTTCCC
>RFUD01000001.1 GCA_009923125.1 Planctomycetia bacterium | reverse complement strand
CGCCTCGCTCGGTGGTTCGGGCAGCGTGGGCGCGATCAGCGGCGCGGGGCTCGTCGGCCCCGGCAACTCCCCCGGCATCCTGACAGCGTCGAGCATCGACCCCTTCGGTGGCCTCTCGTTCGCATTCGAATTCACGCAGGCGGCACCGAATTACTCGAGCCCAACGGGGAGCGCAAACGATGTGCTGTGGCTGACAGGAGGCACGCCGTTCGTATCGTCCCTCTCCTCGGCCAATGCCGTGAGCATCTATCTGACCCCGTCGCTGGTAGCGTCGGGTACGGTCACCGGTGGATTCTTCACGTCCTCGACGTCCGACTTCCTCGCGAACATGTCGGGAGGCTCGTTCCAGTATTTCGTGCAGGATGCGTCGGGCACGTATTCGTACAACGGTCAGACCTACATGACGCTTTCCCAGTATGACAGCTCGAAGAGCGTCACGCTGTCGACGGTGGCCCAGAACGGCGGCCAGGTGATGCAGATGGTGGTGGTGCCCGAGCCGACGGGGATCGTGATCGCGGGTGTGGGCGCAGCCCTCGCAGGCCTGGCTGCCGCTCGACGATCCAGGCGAGGACGCTGAACTGACCCTGACTCACCACATGGCGGGCGTGGCTGTCGTGCAGGCGGCCCTTTTTACCGCCGCCGCATTCGGAAACGACTGGCGTTACACGCTCGACAAGCCTGCGCAGGGATGGTCGGACGAGGCTTTTGACGACGGGACGTGGCTCACCGGCGAGGGAGGTTTCGGCACGGATGGAACACCTGGCGCCCTGGTCGGCACCGAGTGGACGAGTGGCGACATCTGGCTGCGGCGGACGGTCGACGTGCCGGCCATGCCCGCGGAACCGGCCCTCCACGTCCACCATGACGAAGATGCGGAGATCTTCGTCAACGGCCGTCAGATCGCGAGCCTTCCGGGATTTCAGAGCGAGTACCGTATCGTGCCGATCCCGCCCGCGCAGCGCGGAGCGCTCAGGGAAGGAAAAAACGTGGTCGCCGTCCACTGCCGGCAGACGGTGGGCGCCCAGTTCATCGACGTGCATCTCGTCGATGCCTCGAACGTGCCGCCCCTCCCGAAGCCCAAGCGAGAGTTCGTGCTGTTCGACTCGCGGCTGATCACGCGGTGGGGACGCGAGGTCACGCCACAAAACGCCTGGCGTGACTATCCCCGCCCGCAGATGGTGCGGGAGGAGTGGCAGAATCTCAACGGATCGTGGGACTACGCAATCACGTCGCGCAGCGAGCCAGCCCCTCGGTCGTGGCAGGGCAGGATCCTCGTGCCGTTTTGCCTCGAGTCGAAACTCGGCGGCGTCCGCCGGCTCCTGTCCGACGACGAGGCCCTATGGTATCGCACCTCGTTTTCGGCCCGGCCGGACGAGGGCCGGCGCACGGTCCTGCACTTCGAGGCGGTGGACCATCGGTGCCGCGTGTTCGTCAACGGCCGTGACGTGGGCGGCCATGCAGGGGGCAATACGGCGTTCGCCGTCGATGTGACGGACGCATCGAAATCGGGTCCCAACGAACTGGTGGTGCGTGTCGAGGACGACACGGAAAATACGCAACTCCGCGGCAAGCAGGTTCGGCGGCCCGCCGGGATCTGGTACACGCGCGTCTCCGGCATCTGGCAGACCGTATGGCTCGAGACCGTACCCTCGACCCACGTGGCCAATCTCAAGATCGCCACCGATGCTGGACGAGGCACGATCACCGTCCAGCCCGTCGTCACGGGTCCGTCCGCGGACCTGCGGGCCCGGCTCACTGTCTCCAGGGGCGGCACGACCCTCGGATCGACGGAAGGCCTGGCCATGGAACGGCTCGTCGTCGCGGTGCCGAACCCCGAGCTTTGGTCGCCGCAGTCGCCCAGCCTCTATGACCTACGCGTGGAACTCATCGGCGCCGACGGGCGCGTGATCGACACCGTCACCTCTTACGCCGGTATCCGCACGGTCGGGAAGGAGCGCGACGCCGACGGCCATTGGCGGTTTACGCTCAACGGCAAGCCGATCTTCCACTGGGGCCCGCTCGACCAGGGGTGGTGGCCCGACGGACTGCTCACGCCCCCGTCCGACGCCGCCATGCTTTCGGACATCGAGTTTCTCAAGGCGGCGGGCTTCAACATGATCCGCAAGCACATCAAGGTGGAGCCCCGCCGCTACTACTGGCACTGCGACCGCCTGGGAATGCTCGTCTGGCAGGATCAGGTGAGCGGCGGCACCTTCGCGAAGTGGACACATCTGGAGCCCGACCCCGTCGACGCGGTGTGGGCCGAGGAGGACCACAGGCAATTTCTCGCCGAGTTCGACGAGATGGTGTCGCACTTGGGGAATCATCCGTCGATCGTCGTCTGGACGCCGTTCAACGAGGCCTGGGGCCAGCACCGCACGCGCGAGGTGGGCGAATGGATCCGCGCGCGGGATTCCTCGCGGCTCGTCAACATCGCCAGTGGCGGCAACTTCTGGCCGGTGGGCGACGTTGCGGACGAACACGCCTACCCCCACCCCGCCTTTCCGTTCGGTCGCCGGTTCGACGACTTTGTGAAGGTCGTCGGCGAATTCGGTGGCCACGGCTTCGTCGTGCCGGGGCACGTGTGGTACGACAGTCGCAAGAACTGGGGCTACGGCGACCTGCCGCGGACCGAGGCTGAATACCGGGACCGGTACCGCGAATCGATCACACGACTCGCCGAACTCAAGAGCCAAGGCATCGCTGCGGGGGTGTACACCCAGACGACGGACGTTGAGGGGGAGGTGAACGGTCTGCTCACATATGACCGTGAGGTCGTGAAGATCCCGGCGGAGGAACTCGAAGCGATCCACACACCATTGGGCGTCGACTGACAACATTCCACCGATGCGCGGCTGCCTGTATCTTGCCGTGGCCCTCCAGGCGATGCTGATCGTCCCCGGTAGTGCCGCTGAGCTGACAGTGGAATGGCACGATGGCCAAGGCTTGACGATCAACGCCAAGTCGCTCGACGCGACGCTGACTGTCGAGTCCCCGTTCTCCGTCCAAATCCTCGACGCCTCGAAGCGCACGACCTGGCATCGGTCCGACTACGACGAGACCACGGCCGCCGGAGATGTCCTGTCATGCCGCGGCCGCCTCCGCACTACCAACGGATCGTTGCTTGAGGTCACGGATATGTACACGGTCGTGCGGGGCACGCCGTCCGTGCTCGTCTCGCGGGACGTGCGCGTGCTCGAGGCGGCGGGAGCGGACGTGGGGTTTGCGACGCAGTTTGCCGTCAAGGAGTCTGCCTCCGCCCAGCTTGTCGATCAGGAGTTGTTTCTTCCCGGACACGTGTATCGCGACAACCACAACGTTCCGCCGTTGGCGATTGGTGCGGACTTCGACCACGATACGATTCTCGTACGCGAGGATCGCCTGCCACTGCCTTGCGTCGCGATCCGGAATCCCGAGACGCGGGTCGCCATTTCGCTGACCCACGTCAAGCCCGACGGCGGTTCGGTTCTCGGCGATCGTGGCCTTGGCCCCGTGGTGGACGACCGCATGCTGTTCGGATCCATCGGGATCCGCCGCACCAAGCAGCCGTCGCTGGCGTTCGTCTTCCCCGGGTGCGAAGGAGAGCGCACGTATGTCAGCGGCAGAAGCGAGGCTCCACGGTGGGCGATGCGCTGTCATCCGCTGCGGCAAGGAGCGGCCCAGCACTACGAACTGCTCGTCGCCCTCCGGCGATCAGGCTCGTTCGGCGATACGGTTGCCCGCGTGTGGCGCGAGGCGTACGAGCGATTTCGACCCCGCCCGCCCCGGATCGACCAACACGACGTCTACCAAGCCGGTATCGACGTACTCAGGAAGTACTGGTCGGACTATGACGGCGTGCCCGGCTTTCCGTTTTCCGTGAACCTGCCCGATGGTTCCGTGAAGAACGTGAGTCTGCAAATGGGCTTTGTCGGCCAGCAAATCCCTGCCGCCGTTCACCTGGTGCGATACGGGCTGGCGAACAACCGGTCGGAAGTCGAGCAGCGGGGCGGGTCGATCATCGATTTCTGGACGCGGTACTCCGCGTCGGAACAGGGAGTGTTGCGAACCTGGCACGATGTGCGCCCCAGCAGGTGGCGGAAGTACGGGACGTTTCTTCGCATCGCCTGCGACGGTGCCACGGGCGTGCTCCGTGGCTGGAACGTCATGCACCAGCGGGGGAAAAGTCGCCCCGCGTGGCTCGCATTCTGCGAGGCGTGGGGAGACTGGCTGGTGGCACACCAGAATCCCGATGGTTCGTTCTATCGACAGTACGACTTCAGCGGTGCGCCCATGCAGACGACGCGATCCAGCACGACGCACCCGATTCGGTTTCTCGTGGACCTGTCGTCCGCCACCGGCAAGGATTCCTATCGGGATGCGGCGATCCGGGCCGGAAACCACTGCCTGAAAACGGTGCACGAAGACTACACATACGTGGGCGGTACCCCGGACAACCACGACGTGGTCGACAAGGAGGCCGGGATGATCGCTTGCGATGCATTCCTGGCACTGTATGACGCAACGCATGAGATGCGCTGGCTTCGCGCTGCCGAACAGGCCGCGACATTTACCGAGACGTGGACCTACTGCTGGAACGTGCCGATGGTGGGCGAGGACGCTGCCTGCACCTTTCCGAAGGGAAAGAGCACCGTCGGAATGAGCCTCATCGCCACCGGCCACTCGGGCGCCGACAGCGGTATGGCCTCTATGCCCTTTGCATACCTGCGCCTGTACCTCTACACCGGCGACCGTCATTACCGCGACGTTGCCGACACGCTTCTCCACAGCACGAGGCAGTTGCAGGATCTGGAGGGGAGGCTGGGGTATCCGTCGCGAGGCCTGCAGACCGAGGCGATGCGGCTCGCCGTCGAGCGGGGGCACAGCGTCAACGTGTGGCTGCCGTGGCTCACCGTGGCGACCCTGGATCCCCTCAGCGACCTCCAGGAGGTGTTCGGCGCCATGGATATCGAGGAGATCGAAAACCTCGGCATTCACGAGATGAAGCGGAGGAACGCCGAGTATGGCAAAACACGGGGATTCAAGGCTGGATCCGGCCCTTCCGTGGGTCGATGACGAACTCGATCAGCCGTTCGTGCCCAGGCGCGACCATGCCATTGTGATCGCGCCCCTTGAACTCGATGAGCATCGCATCGCGGTGGCCCGCGACCCGCAGCATCCGCCAGAAATAGGCGGTTTCCTCGTAGCGGCCTAGCATCTCCCGATCGCGGTCGCCCGTCAGAAGCAGGAAGGGCGGCGCGTCCTTGCGCACGTGGTAGAGGGGCGCGAATTCGTCGATCACCGGCCGGGTGTCGGGAACGCCCCGCTCGGCGCGGATCGTGAAATGGGTGATCGAGTGGCCGCTGTAGGGAATCACGCCGGCCAGTGTGCGGAAGTCGATGCCCTCGGCATCGAGCCAGCGTTCGTCGATGCCTACCATGTTCGCGAGGTAGCCGCCGGCCGAGTGACCGCTGACGAATACCCGAGCAGGGTCACCACCATAGTCGGCGATGTTTCGCACGACCCACGCCACCGCGGCTGCGGCGTCGGCGATACACTCGCGGGCCTCCACTTTCGGGCTGAGACGATAGCCGGCGCCTGCCACGGCGAAGCCACGGTTCTGCAAGGGCTTGGGAATTTCGCGTTTTCCACCCGTCAAGCCGCCCCCGTGGAACCACACGACGGTCGCGAACTCGGGATCGGTCTTGACGACGGGGTGATGGAGATCGAGACGGCAGGCCGCGGCTTCCTCCGCCGACGGTTGGCCGGACGCCCGTGAACCCGTGCGATAGGCGATATCGTGAACGGTCTCGAACGATGCTCTCGGAGCCATCACCTGGCCGACGGCGGCCCCCGGCAGGGCCGATACCAGGCACGTGGCTGCGATCATACGCCACAGGCTCGACGCGGGCGCCCGTGGACGTCGATGCGGAAAACGTCGGCTGGCGAGTGCGGTCACGATGCCGCCAGTGAACGGGTGAAGATGTCAACCAAGGTGGGCTTCACCACCTTTCCCATCGGATTGCGAGGAAGCGAATCACACACCAAAAGCCGCCGTGGGATGCGGTAGGGCGAGAGCCGCGATCTGCACCAGTCACGCAGCACTTCGAGCGAGAGCCCGTCGGTGTCTCCTGCAGCGGTGGCATCGACGCGCGGGACGACGGCCGCGGCCACCACTTCGCCCCAGGCCTCGTCGGGCACACCGACGACGGCGCACTCGGCGATCACGGGATGCTCGAGGAGCGCCGCCTCGATCTCGAGGGCCGAAAGCTTGTAGCCGCCGCTCTTGATGATATCCATGCTTTTGCGGCCCAGGATGCGATAGGCACCCGACTCCATGACCGCGACATCGCCGGTGCGAAACCAGCCGTCGTGAAACGCAGCCCCGCTGGCGTCGTGGTCGTTCCAATACTCGCGAAACACCGTCGGCCCGCGCACTTCGATTTCGCCGGCGATCCCTTCGCCCTGCACGGGAGCCCCGGCATCGTCCACGAGCCGCACCTCGACGCCAGGGAGCGGCACACCGACCGCGCCGGGCCGCCGTGGACCGTCGTAGGGATTGGATAGCACCATCCCGGTCTCGGTCATGCCGTACCGCTCGAGCAGCGACTGGCCGGTGAGGCCAGCCCAGTGCTCGTGGACCGACGCCGGCAACGCGGCCGATCCGGAGACCATCAGCCGCAGGTCGCGGAATCCCGCGGTCAGGCAGCCCTTCGCCGCATCTCCGAGCGACTCGATGTGTTCGATCAGGCGGTGGTAGATCGTCGGCACCGCCATGAACACGGTGTATCGTCGGGCTATGACCCGTTCGGTGATCGTCGTGAGATCGAACCTCTCGAAAGCCTCGAGCAGGCCGCCGGCCCACAGGCAGCAGGTCATCACGTTGACGATCGCATGAACGTGATGCAGCGGGAGAAACAGTGGGATGCGATCGTCGGCTGTCCAGCACCATGCTTCCACGAGTGACTCGACCTGTGCCGTGAGACTCTGGTGGGTGAACACGACACCCTTCGGGCGGCTCGTGGTGCCGCTCGTGAAAAGGACCATCGCGCGGCGGGACGGATCGACTCTTGGGAAGGGCGGGCTGTCTTCGGGAACTGTGGCGATCGCCTCCCGATCAAGGTACAGCAGGGGCACTCCGCAGAGCCGCGCTGCCTCGGTGACTTCGGCTCGGGGCGTGCCCGGCACCATGATGACGATGGGCGACACATCCTCGAGGAGCCGCTCCAATTCAGAAACCGTCGCCGAAGCGCTCAACGGCACGACGACCCCGCCGGCCCGCCAACAGCCCCACTGGGCCGCCACGTGGAGCCCGCCCGCGGGGATGGCGAGGGCCACACGGGCCTCGTTCAGGTCGGCGGCGCCGCCAAGTAACCGCGCAGCCACCGCCGCCGATGCGGCGACCAGGTCGCCATAGCGCCACTGGCCCTCTCGGTCGACCACCGCGGTCGCGTCGCGCCGCTCGAGCGCCCTGGCGATGATCGCGGGCCCGCCGTCCTGAGCGACGTCTCCAGACCGCATACAACTCTCCATGCCGGACTCCACGCTACGCGGCTCCACTCGTCGGGCCCAAACCGGTTTTCGACACCCTGCCGGGCGATGCTCGGGAATCTTGTCAAAATACAAAGGACATCATACAGTATACACAATGGGAGGTCGGAACCTTCGTTTCGGCACCCAGCGTCTTGGAACGTGTGGCTCCGGAGTCACACGGACTCGGCTCGACAAGGAGTTATCGTCCAGATGCGACCGTGCCATCGACCCTGTCGCCCCCTCCATGGTTTCACGCTCGTCGAGCTGCTCGTCGTGATCGCCATCATCGGCGTGCTCATCGGTCTCCTCCTGCCCGCTGTGCAGTCGGCCCGGGAGGCTGCTCGGCGCAGCAGCTGCAGCAACAACATCAAGCAGGGCGCGCTCGGGATGCATTCGTATGCCGACAAGCAGGCCAAGGGCGCCGACAACCTGCTTCCCTGGGCCAACTACCGCAACAACGGCGGCGGTATGGTCAACATGGCCACGACCGACCACGGGAACTTGCTCGGCCAGGCCACCGGATGGAGTTGGATGGCCCAGATCCTGCCATACACCGAGGAGCAGGCGCTGGCCGACATGCTCCCCCCGAACCTGACCGTCGCGCGTGATTCATACGGTTCCACGGCCGCGCCGGACTGGACCTCCGCCCGCGAACAACAACTGCGCACGAATCAGCCGCTGAAGTGGGCGATTTGCCCGTCGTGGAATGGCCAGCACCCAGCCATCTTCACGAACGCTACGCAGTCATTCGACCTTGCTGGTCACACGAAACCGGACAAGGGCCGGGTGACATACAAAGTGAACATCGGTGCTGTGAGCACCGCGAACGGGTACGACGATCAAGGGAAGTACGCCGGCCCGATCGGCGCCAAGAACCGCATCGGGTTCAAGAAGATGCTCGACGGCACGAGCAAGACCATCATGCTCGTGGAGTCCGCGCATGCCCCGCCCTTTTTTTGGGGAAATTACTCGTGGACAACCACGGGCATGAACGTGGAATACGACCGCGGCACGAACACCTGGACGCCGAAGAGCGGTTCCAGTCCGCTGGCGGAATTGGGCACGGTCAAGACGGTCAATCCAGCCGTCGGCACCGGAACGCCCGCGGGATACGACGTTCCGGAACTGAACTTCAACGCCAGCGCCAGTTCGCAGCATGCAGGCGACGCCTTCGCCGTGGCGATGGTCGACGGCTCGGTACGGTTCCTCTCGATCAACATGGATCAGGGCACGTACCTTTCGCTCTGCACCCGTGCCAACGGGGAGCCGGCCGGCGACTTTTGAAAATGATCGCTTCGATCGCGGTAACTGTCTGGCGTCGTGGCAGTTTCGGTCGGTGGGCCGCAGGGTGGATGCTGGCGTGCTGGAGCGCGGTCTGCCTTCCGCAGGCCTGCCGCGCGACCGAACCGACGGGCAGGAAGTGTGTGCTCGCGCACTACATGCCGTGGTACGAATCGGCCGAGTTCCGGGGCGGCTGGAGCGGACATTGGACCGGTTTTGATTCCGCCCACGATCCAGGCCGCACCGAAGCCGACGGGCTGCCCGATATTTGGTCGCACTTCCATCCGCTGATCGGGCCGTACGACTCGGCCGATCCGGCGCTCATCGAATGCCACTTGGCCCAGATGAAGCTTGCGGGCATCGATGGCGTGGTCGTGGACTGGTACGGAGTCGCCGAGACGGCCGATTATCCTGCGATCCATCGGGCAAGTTGTGCACTTTTTGATGCCGCTGCGGGTTTCGACATGCGGGTTGCCGCCTGCTACGAGGATCGGGTAGTACAGCTGATGCTCGACCGCGGCACGCTCTCCGCAGGCGGGGCCGAGGCGCGAATCCACGATGACGTGGCATGGCTCGCAAGGCACTGGTTCGGCAAACCGCAGTATTTGAAAATCGAGGGCCGGCCGCTCCTGCTCACCTTCGGGCCGATCTACGCCACGGCTCCCTCGACCTGGTCCACCGCATTCGCCGGCATCAGCCCCAAGCCTCTCTTTTTTGGCTTGCACCATCTCTGGCGGAAGGTGGGTGCCGACGGGGGGTTCACGTGGATTCACTGGGATCCCTGGAGCGGCAACACCGATCCGAAGGTCATCGAGCAACGTTTGCGGAAGGTCTATGCGCTCGCCTCGGAAGATCCGGAAACCCTGATCGTCTCCGCTTTTCCAGGATTTCGGGCGGTCTATAAGAACGAGCCGTACCCGGTGCTCGAGCACCACGCAGGACGGACCTTGAAGCAATCGCTCGACACGGCCCTGAAGAGCAAGTCACCGATCGTGCAGCTCGTCACGTGGAACGATTACGGCGAGGGCACGATGATCGAGCCGACGCATGAATTCGGCTACGCGTGTCTCGAGATCGTTCAGGCGGCGCGGAAGGAAGAACGGGGTGGGGTATTTCCGTACTCCGCCGCAGATCTGCGCCTGCCAGAGCAACTCTACCGGGCGCGGAAGGTCGGCAAGGCGCCGGCGGATGACCTGGATCGGATCGCAGCCGCGTTGCGCCGCGGCGATTGTGCCACTGCCGCCACCGCCCTCGCCGCCCTCGCGCCGTAAGAATCCGCCCCACCGACGCCTTCACTACTCTCCGGAGCGTTCTTATGATCTCACCGATACCACTTCCATGCCTCTGGCTCGCGACCGTTGCCGTGTTCACCGCAGGCGTGGGCCTTGCCGAACCCCTCGATTTTGGCGACCACACGTCGGCCACACTCACCGGCAAGGCTTGGAAGGCGCTCGGTGAACAGCGCTACGACGACGCGCTCGCCTACACGGGAAAGTGCCGTGAACTGTACATGGCCGAGGCGCTCAAGCAGCAGGCGGCACTAACCGACTTCGTCCCGGCCGAGAAGGCCCATGACTCGTGGGCGCTCAACGATGTGGGTACATGCCTGTTCATCGAGGGACAGGTGCTCGAAAAGCACGACAAGCCAAAGGCGGCCGCCACCTACAGGGAACTCGCGACCGCGCTGAAGTTCTGCCAGTGCTGGGATCCGAAGGGGTGGTTCTGGCGGCCCGCGGAGGTCGCCGCCGAGAAGGTCAAACAACTCCAGTTCGATGCGAAACTCGAATAGCAAAGCTGGTCTCACCGCCTTCGTCCTGACACTGGTCGTCGTATCTTGCGCCGCCCCCGCGAGTCCCGACGATTCCGGCAGCCGCCCCGCGCGCGGATCGGTGGTGCGGATCGAGGGCACTACGGAGACCGGCTACGAACTTATCCGCGATGGCCGGCCGTTCGTCATCCACGGCGTGGGTGGTACGGCGCGGCTCGACGTACTTGCGGCCTGCGGCGGCAATACGGTGCGCACGTGGGACGCCGAGACGGCCCTTGCAACCGTCGATGGCCGCACGCTCCTCGAGCAGGCCCATGACGCCGGCATCACGGTTACGGTGGGCCTGTGGCTCGAGCACGAGCGGCATGGCTTTCGGTACGACGATGCCGCCCGTGTGGCCGCACAGCGGAAGCGGGTGGAGGAGGCCGTGCGCCGGATCAAGGATTTCCCGGCACTCCTCACCTGGGGACTGGGCAACGAAATGGAAGGACCCACCGGACGCGGCGACAGGGAGGCCGTGTGGAAGGAGGTAGAGCTCCTCGCGCGGCGTATTCATGCGATCGATCCGAATCACCCCGTGATGACGGTCGTGGCGAATGTGAACCCTGACAAGGTGCGGGCAATTCGTGAGCACGCTCCGTCGATCGACATCCTCGGCGTCAACGCTTATGCAGGTGCGGCCGGGGTTGGCAACGCCCTGCGACGGATGGGCTGGACGAAGCCCTACTGTGTCACTGAATACGGACTACCCGGACCCTGGGAGGTCGATCAGACCGACTGGCGGGCCCCGATTGAGCCCACGAGCCGCCGCAAAGCGGGCTTCTACAACGTCGCCACTACCGACATCCTCGCTGACACGAAGCAATGCCTGGGAGCTTATGCCTTCCTCTGGGGAAGCAAGCAGGAGGCGACTGCCAGCTGGTTCGGCATGCTGCTGCCCTCGGGCGAGAAGACGATCGCGGCAGACGCCATGGCGGAGGCATGGACGGGCTCCTGGCCGAACAACAGGGCGCCGATTCTCGGCGACACCAGGGTGCCGCTCGCAAACCGGCGGGTGAAAACCGCAACGACGTTCGACGTCCTAGCTCCATACCACGATCCCGAGGGTGATGCACTGCGGTATTACTGGGAGGTGCGCCGCGAGAGCACCGACCGCCGTGAGGGTGGGGACGCGGAGCGAGTGCCCGAGGAAGTGCCGAAGTGCATCGTTCGGGCCGATGACTCTGGAAACGCCACCATCCGCGTGCCTTCTGCTCCCGGTGCCTACCGTCTTTTTGTCACTGTCCGCGACGGCAAAGGTTCGGGCTGTATCGATAACTGGCCGTTCTTTGTCGAGCTGTGATCAGGCTCTGCTGGAATGTCCCGCCGTTGCATCCGATATCAGGGGGGAAGCCGTTTCGTGAGAAACTCCTGCACGTGAGCCACGATCTCCTCAGCATGGGCGACAGGAGTGTGAGGTGCATCCGCAAGCGCCAGGAGTTCTGCATCTACCCCGGCCTTTTGTAGGTCCGTCACGAACGCCTCGGCGTTGGCGAAGGGCACCACGGCGTCGGCCGTGCCGTGAATGATCAGAGTGGGCGGATAGTCGGCGTCGAAGTTGCACAGCCTGAACGCCGAGACCGGGCTGCCCCAGAGGTTGATGGACGCGAATACGCCGGCGCCGCCGCAACGTCTGGCCGTCGTGTTCTCCAGCCCCACGAGGCTGGCCCCGACCATCCCCCCGGCCGAGCTTCCAACGACGGCGATCCTATCCGGATCGACTTTGCGTGTGGCGGCGTTCTTCCGCACCCATTCGAAGGCTGCTCGGCAGTCGTCCACTGCGTCGCGGAGTGTTCCCATCGGATCGTCCAGCGGCTGGTCGCGGGTCCGGTAGTCGGGAGCGACCACGACCCAACCGCGGCGTGCGAACTCTTTTGCGAGACCGACGAGGTGGGGTTGGCGTTTGTCGAACGCGGGGAGGAACGACCCTCCGTGGAGCAGCAGGATCACAGGCCGATCCATGGCCTGATCGTCGCGGCGAGCGTAGACGTCGAGCCGCAAGGCAACCTGCTCGCCACGTTCGCCATCGGCCGTCCGATACTCGACGTCGTCGTCGATGGCGACGTCATGAGCACTCGGCTCGAAAGAAGCGGGATGCTCGCCGCGTGCGGCCCCCAACAGACCGAAGACAAGGCCGAGCACGAGACAGTCGCTCAATCCGCGCTTCGAAGTCAGCATGTTGGTGATGATCGATATGGATTCCGTCACGGTCGGCACGGCTCAGTCGTCTCCACGGAGCGTTCGCTCGCTATCAAAGAGCTCACAGACCCGGCTTCGGGTGCCGTCGGGCCGGATCAGCCAGAAGCCACGGAAATCCGCATTGTTCCGAGCCCCCGTCGCGATCGGCTCGTTGCAGTACAACTGCCAATACACCGCATACGGGCAGCCGAACCTCCGGGCGACGTCGAGCCGCTCAGCGGTGCGCTGCAAGACGACGTCGGGTGTCGAGCCAGTTTCCGGATAGCCGAACTCCCCCACGTAGACGCTACATCCCTGCGACTGCCTGGCCCGTCGCTTTGACGTGATGACCCCGAGCGCCTCCTCGAAGGCTCCGAGATCGTCCTTGGTGTCCCACGCGGAATAGGATACGAGGTCGATGTCGACGTGTGGCAGCACGTGGGTCGTGACGACCGGCGTTGCGTTGCGAACCACCGGCGTCACCAGGTTGACCTCACAGGCGTGCAGGACTGTCGATCGCCCGACACCGGCCTCCCGCCGGCCGCGTTCCACGCCACGCTGGCGGGCGGCAAGCCAACGGATCATCGAAGCGATGGCATTCTCAGTGGGGCTGGTGGCGGGGTTGAACGCGCCCCGGATGGCCCAGTCGCCCTCCCAGTTCTGGATCACGAACGTCTTATGCGATTGCACGTAGGTCGTCAGGAGGTATCGTGTCAGATCCGCAAGTTGCTTCTCCTCCTCGCGTTCATCTGCCTCCGTGATACCGTCCCGCCAGTATCCCGCCGGCCGGCCGGGACGGAACGTGACGAGGATGAACGTCTCGAAATCGCGTTCGAAGAGTTCCCGGAAGTAGGGGGTCGCGGCGAGATCCACAAGTGACGCAACGACGGGCCACCGCGAGTGGCCGGGATACAGCGCCGAAGACGGCTTCTCGGAGTCGAGCGCCAGGCCGACCTTGATACAGCGGGCCCCGAGCGACTCGATCGCGGCAGCTCCCTCGTTGAGGGCGTCGCGATCCGTGAAGGCATATCCACCGCCGATGTGGGCGACACCCAACTGGGTATCGGCAGCATGCGCAACGTGCAGGGATACGGCCGAACAGATGAGCATGCAGGCCAGTCGGTCAACCCGCATCGCCGGCCTCCGTTTGCTCGGGGGATGCTGCCGGGCAGGAACGCATGACGATCCCGTTTGCAAAAGCCTCGTGGTTCGTTTCGAGCCGCTGTGGGTCGTAGAGGTAGTTCACCATCAGGCCGCTCGACTGCCGGATTCCCTTCGGCGAACCGTCGGCCGCCCAGTTGATCCGATGCAACGACGCGCCGTTCGAGAGGTGAAACCGGGCGACCGGGTCGCCCACAGCCGACGTGGAGACATCGGCAACGTATCGTGTGGCCTGCTCGAGCAGAGCGGTCCGCTGGGTATCCGTCGCCATCGCAGGGCACCACCCGTCGCGGACGGCGTCCAACCAGGGTCTGCCCGTGGGAGCCAAGCGTTCGTCGCCAACCGTGTCGAGCCAAGCGTTGAAGCCCGGCATCGGGGAGAGCGTACAGAACTGCGTCAGGGTCGGTATCTCCCTCCGCAAGGCGTCGACCACCCGCTTGATGAGAAACGTGCCCATCGAGATGCCCCTGAGGCCCGGTTGGCAGTTGCTGATCGAATAGAACATCGCCGTGTGAAAGCAACCGGCGTCGAGCACCTCCGCCGATGCGTCGATCAGCGGCGCGATCGCGGTGGCAATGGTTGGTACAAGCGCCACTTCGACGAAGATGAGGGGCTCGTCTGGCAGTTGTGGGTGGAAGAAGGCGAAGCAGCGGCGGTCAGGCTGGAGCCGACGGCGGAGATCGTCCCAGCCTGTGATGGCGTGGACAGCCTCGTGCTCGATGAGTTTTTCGAGCAGTGACGCCGGAGAAGACCAGTCGAGCTGCGCGAGTCGAAGGAAGCCGGGGTTGAACCACGATGCCAGGAGATGCCGGAGGTCCGCATCGACCGCGCGAAGCTCCGGATCACCCGTGCCGAAGCCAAGCAGGCGGGCCCGCATACGGACGATTGCCCCGGTTCCGGAGGTCGCGCGATTCATTCGACGAAACAGTTCTTGCCGCGGTGCATCGACGGCTTGCTGGAGTTGAAGCAGAGAATTCAAGCCGGGGGCGGCGAGGTAGTCCTCTACAGCGGTGCGCACGAGTGCGGGGTCCGGTGCGAACTCGCTGCTGAGAAACCGGAAAAAGTGGAAAGACTCTGCGTCATTGAGTGCGTCGATGCCGTCGATGAGAGAGGCCGCCAGCCCTGCGGCGTCTGCTTCGCCACGAACCGAGAGCATGGTCTTGGCGAGATGGCAGGTCTCCTGCAGGCGACCTGAACGGCGGGTGGTATGCATGGGATCAACACCCATCGGGAACACGCCGTGGCGGGATGTCGTGAAGCGACCGGGGCTCGGTAGGCGTTTGCGTCGGTCTGGCGATGAATGGTTTGCCGCATTCGTTCGCTGTATGCGCTCAGCGGCGGGACCGTTTGGACCCCCGCCGCTTCACGGGCGCGGGCGGCACCGGTGTGTTGGCTTCGTGCATCAAGGCGAGCGACGCGACGAGATCGCCGTACCGCTCGCCTTGCACGATCACGTGGCTGCGCAGCCGCTGGGCTGCCAGATCGCCGTCTCCTGCGGCCAGGGCGTCGACGATGCCTTGGTGCTCCGAGTAAGAGTTTTTGAGGCGGTTGCGCATGCGGAGTTGCAGGCGCCTGTAGGGGCGGAGCCGCCGCTGGAGCGACGAGGCCTGCTCGACCAAGAATCCATTGTGGCTGGCCGCATAGATCAGGCGGTGAAAGTCTTCGTTGTGGGCGAAATAGTCGTCGATGCTCCCCGAGTCGCGGGCCTGCTCGCACCGTTCGTGGATGGCGGCGAGCGAGGCGTGCTCGTCGTCGTTCATGCGGCGGGCGGCGAGGCGGCCGCACATCGCCTCGAGTTCCGCCATCACCTCGAACATCTCGCAGAGCCGGTGCGGGCTCATCTCGGCCACGATGGCTCCGCGCCGCGGCCGCAGGTCGATCATCCCCGAGGAACTCAACTGGATGAGCGTCTCGCGAATCGGCGTGCGCGATACACCGAACTCCTTCGCCAGGGCCACTTCGTCGAGCCGCGTGCCGGGCGCATAGGTGCCGTCGACGATCCGCTCTTCGATGGTTTCACGGACGGCATGGGACCGCTTGGGGGCGACGCGGGCAGCGGGCACGGGGGGAGTCTCCTGAGGCGGCACAAATCGGCCGTCAGGATATAGCGACATTGGCGAGGTGGCAGAGGCGATCACGCGAAGACTCCAGAACCGCGCAAGATTGTATACGACAACGCACAAAATGTGTATCACGTCTGGCGGGGCTGGGTCGACATCTCCGCTTGCCGATGGCCGCTTCGCGGCGGATAGGATGCGGCCCGTTCGCCCCCAGGAATCCTTCATGGCTGCTATCGGACTCGCCCTTTCCGGCGGAGGATTTCGGGCCACGCTCTATCACCTGGGCGTGATCCGCTACCTCCGCGACGACGGCACCCTGCCGCTCGTCACCGACATCGCAGCCGTCTCCGGCGGGAGCATCCTCGGAGCCCACCTCGTCCTCAACTGGGACCGCTACACCGGCGACGACCGGGCGTTTGCCGAGGCTGCCGCGGAGATCGTGCACTTCGTGCAGCACGATGTCCGCAACCGGATCGTCCGCCGGCTGCCCCTGCTCTTTCCGCTGCGGCTGGCCGCCAAGCTCACCGGCCGGCGTGCGCCCGGCCTCGCGCCGAATGCCCTCCTCGAACGGGACTACCGGCAGTTTCTCTACGGCGACCGGCGGCTCTTCGAACTGCCCGAGCAGCCGGCGCTGCACATGCTCTCCACGAACGTCAGCGACGGCGTGATGGCGGTGTTCAATCGCGACGGCCTCCACATTCAAAAACGTGAGGCCGGCGAAGTCGATCCGTTCCGACACATCGCCGGCCAGACCGCGAGCATCGCGAAGGTGGTGAGCGCCTCGTCGGCGTTTCCGGGGTTCTTTCCACCGGTCGAGATCACGGCCGCCGATCTCGGGGTGCACGAAGGTCAGTTTCCGACCGAGTCGTTCACCGATGGCGGCGTCTACGACAACCTCGGCACGCGGGCGTTCGCGTGGCTGGCACGGCACGGTGGCCGCACGTTCGACCGCGTCATCGTGAGCGACGCCGGCAAACCGTTCCAGATCCTCGGCAACGCGCCGCTGGGATTCGTCGCCCAGTCGATCCGGGCCTCCGACATCCTCTGGGACCGGGTCTGGCAGCTCGAGCGCGAAAACTTCGGCAACCGCAACGGCTTTCATTTTCTGCCCGTCACGCACGTGGTCGACCCACATGAGGATCCTCACGTCCTGCATCCGGTCGTGCAGGCCGAGGTGTCGAGCATCCGCACCGATCTCGACCGCTTCAGCGATCTCGAAGTCAACGCGCTGGTCGCCCACGGCTACGAGGTGGCGCGAAGCCTGCATCGGCGGCTCGGTGACCAGGCGCTCAAGCCGGTGGCCGAGGGGCCGCCGTGGGAGCCGCTGCCGGGCCGCTCCTCGGTCGTCGCTCGCGCGCCGGCCTCCGCCGAGGCGACCCCGCCGGTCGGCACGGCGCGGACGGCGGCCACGAACTCGAGCGCGGTGCTCGCCGCACGCGTGCGGCGATCGAGCCAGCGGAAGGTCTGGTCGACGCTGCTCGATTGGAGGGACTGGCCCACGTATCTCTATCTGGCACTCGGCTGCCTGCTCTTCGTGTATCTGCCGGTGCGGTTCTACCGGCTGCATCGGCGGGCCGAGATGCTCACGAGCGTGATCGATTCGATCGCCCAGGGCGACCCCGACATCCGCATCGTGCTCGACCTGGTGGAGAGCGATCCCTTCGCCGGCTGGCGGAAAATCGACGTCACGAACGCGGCCGGGGCCACGCCGGACGACTACGCCGGCATCGAGATCCTTTCCTACAGCCGGATCAACGATCTGCGGCGCGCCTGGGCCGGCAGCCTGCGGCCAGACGCCGGCGGCCGGGTGCACTTTCGCGATCGGATCGTGCTCCGGGTGAAGGATGCGGCACGGCGGAAGCGCGGGGTGGTGTTTCGCACGGCGCTGGCGATCGAAGACGTCGACTACCGCCAGCCGAAGAGCCCGTATCCGATCTCCGTGCGGCGTGTGACGGCGGCGGAGCCGGGCGAGTTGCCGGTGTTCTACGAGTTTCACTGCGATCTTTCGCAGGCTCCGCTCGATGAGCCGATCACGCTCGAGATCACCGGCGGCGTGCGGTTTTCGTCGCTGCCCCCGGGCCGGATGCCGCTCGTGATGCAGTTCGACGCCGACCTGGTCACCGTCTGGCTCTTGTTTCCGGAGGATCATCCCTACCGGCGGTATGAGCTCGTCCGCTATCCCCGCGGCGATCCGGCCGACGTCGAGCCGCTCACGGCGCGATACACGATCGATCACCCGTACGGCCAACTCATCGGCTGGTCGGTGATCATGCCGCGCCGCGACACCGTCTATGAGAGCCGCTGGACAGCCGAGTAGCTTCCAGGCGCCCTGGGCAAGAGCGGCAGGCTGGGCGAAAGTGAACTTCGTGGCTGGACATGCGTAGAGTTATCCAACCACGGAGGGTTGCAATCATGGATGCCCACTTCAACGAGTATCTGGCGGCGGTGGCAGGGATGGCCGAGATCTATGGCGAGCCGGATGTCGATCGGCACGACACCTCGTATGCGGCGCAGGCAGAGGCTGCATGCCAGCGAGTTGACAGCACGTGCGCCTTCGCCGATCCTTGCACACGGGCGGGGTAACTGAATCCCCGACGTTTTTGGGTCGTGCGGCCGGACGGCTGTCGCCGTCAGCGGGAAGGGAATCGCCCGGCGTCCGCCTCGAGGGTTCCGATGCGCCGGTCTTCGAGCCTCCTGTGTGCCGGCGTCGCTGCCGCGTGGCTCGCCCCCTGTGCCACGGCCATCGAGATCACGCGCACACTCGATCCGAGCATCGACACCGTGGGCCAGCAGATCCTCACGGTGCAGACGTACACGAGCGGCACGACGGCCGTGCTCGATCTTGGCATCTACGACACCGGGGCGGCGGTGATCTCGTTCGCCGCCTACGCCAATGAGTATTTTCCCCAGCCACATCTCAATCCGGGTGGGGCCGGGGGCCAGGGGATCAACGGCCGCGTGATCGGCGACGTCTCCCAACCGGGCACGGTGCTCGTGGGTGGTTTTCAGGATTTCACGATCAATGTCGATGTGGAGACGTTTGCGTTTGATGTCGGCATCTCCACGGCGGCCACGCGGGCCGTAACCGGCATCCAGGCCTTTGTCGGCTCGCTCGACGGCAGCCCGAATCTGCCGACGCTCGCGGGCACGCCGATCCACAAGCCCAGCGTCGCCTTTCCGGGCGGTTCGGCTGCCCATGTGTCGTTTTCGGGGATCGACTTTGCGGCGTCGCTCGGGCTGACAGGCCAACTATTCATTCCAACATTCGATCTCGTGACGCCCGGGCAAACGCTGACCGCGAAAGCCGGCAGCACGCAGCCGGCCGTCATACCGCTGATTCCGCTGGGCATCGACAACTACGGGAACGAAGGCTCCGACATCACGGTCGTGCCGAACCCCACGGTGGCCGGGGTCGGCCTCGGGGTGGCGGGTGGCTCCACGCTCGTGACGGCCAGCAGCATGCTCTTCGACACCGGCGCCCAGGTGTCGCTCATCTCCACGGGCCTCGCCGCCGGCCTGGGCCTCGACCTCGGCAATCCCGAGACCACCATCTCCGTGAAAGGGGCCGCCGGCGAACCGGTCGCGATTCCCGGCTTCACGCTTGGCGAGATCGTCCTGGGTGCTGCGATCGACGGATCGGAGGTGGACGACACGCTGCGCTTCCTGGACGTGCCGGTCTACGTGTACGACATCGGCGTGCCGGGCCTCGACGGCATTCTGGGAATGAACCTGTTCAATCAAGCCGACGAGATGCTGATCGACCTCATCAACGGACAATTCAGCGTCTCGTTCTACGAAACGCTGCCGGAAGGGGGTGGGAGCGAGGCGTTCGACGCGATCGGCGCCTTGCTCGCGGCCGGTGGGATGTCGTTTCCCGTGTTTGCCGGCAGCGTCGCTCCATCGTTGGGCCTGGGCCCGGTCGTGCCGGTGCCCGAACCCGGCGCACTCGTCGCGCTCGCGGGCGCGCTGGCCACCCTGACATTCCGCGGGCGACATCGCCGCGCCTGCGTGAGACAGGTGGTTCGTCCGCCCTCGTGAGCGACGGGCACGTCGATGTGGCGTTGCCAGAAGCCGACAGTTGTGGCGAACGGCACATGCGCGCCGCTGCAGCCCGCTGCGAGGAAAACTCCCCGAGGAACAGGGGACGGGGTCAACTCGACGCTCGCAGAAAAGTCATCGACGGGGCTATCCTCAGGAACCCTCGGAGGCAGTGATGAAAAACAAACGCGGTCAGAGGCTCGTCTCGGCGGCGCTCGCTCTCGTGCTCATGCATGGCGTCGCGGGCTCCGGAGAACTCGCCCGCTTCGAGGCGTTGAGCGGCCTGCCGTTCTCGGAAAACAGGCCCACGCCGGAGACGGCCCGCACGCTGCGTGACGAAATGCTCTTCCAGCGGGCGACGCAGGCCTACCTCTGGGCCTTGCCGCTGATCAATACGCTCGGCATGAAGGTTGGCTCGGAGAAGGTTTTCGGCGCCGGCTACGACGTGCTGCCGGTCTGGAAGAAGCGTCTCGACGCCAAGACCCTGGTGACGACCCCCAACTCCGATGTCATCTATGCCATGGGCTACGTCGATCTCGGAAAAGATGGCCCGCTCGTGTTCGAGGCTCCGCCCAACTTGCAGGGCATTCTCCTCGATGCCTGGCAGCGGCCGATCCCCGTCGATGGCGGCACGTTCTTCGGGGATGTCGGCCTGCCGGGGCCCGATGCCGGCAAGGGCGGAACGTTTCTGCTTCTGCCACCCGGCTACGAGGGAGCGGTGCCACAGCAATGTTTCGTGTACCGTTCGCCCACCAACAACGTGTTCGTCTTCCTGCGGGCGTTCTACCAAGACCCCAACAATCTCACGCCGGCCGTCGCGCTCATCGAACAGTCGAGGATTTATCCGCTCCACGGCAAGGAAACCGCCCGGCCGATGCGGTTTCCCGATGCGTCGGGTGTCCCGGTCAACATGCTGCCGATCAGCGACGGGTCGGCGTTCGATGAACTCAAGAAACTGGTGGAGACCGAGGGCGCCAGCCTCGCCGACCCCGATTCGCTCGGCCTGTTGGCATCGATCGGCATCGCCAAGGGCCAACCCTTCGCGCCCGATGCAAAGGCACGGGCGATTCTCGATCACGCCGCCAAGACAGCCTTCAAGATGAGCCGCGTCATCGGCTTCGAGGAAGAGGTGGCCGGTCGTTCCCTGCGAATCTATCCCGACCGCCGGTGGATCAACCCCATGGCCGACGCGACCCCGGAGAATCCCGCCGGTCCTTTCGACCTCGGCTGGCGGAGGGTGGCCGGGGGCTATCTCGACCTCGACGCCCGGATCTGGTTTTTCACCAACTACTACTCCGTCAGCCCCGGCATGCTGTCGCAGACGCCCGGCCGGGGCGCCAAATACATGATCACCTTCGTTGACAGCCACGGTGCGAATCTGTCGGGCGGTAGCCGTTACCGCCTCGGTCTGCCGCGCGACATCCCGGCCGCCAACTTCTGGTCGGTGACGCTCTACGAAGCAGAAAACGGTTCGGGACTCGCCAATGGCCAGCCGTTCCCATCGCTCGGTTCTCGTGACACGCCGTCTCAGAACGCCGACGGCAGCACCGACCTGTACTTCGCCCCGACGGCACCCGCGGGCAAGGAGGGCAACTGGATCGCGACGGTGCCTGGCAGGGGATACTTCGCCGTCCTCAGGCTCTACGGCCCGACCGCCGCCGCCATCGACAAGCGTTGGAAGCCCGGCGACATCGAGAAGGTGCCCTGACCATGAAACGAATCGCATCCCGGCTCGGCCCGCTCGAACTGGAAAACGGCTACCCCACCGACGCCACCGTCGCGAAGATCTTCGACGACATCGACTACCAGCGGGCGTGCCAGGCCTACCTCTGGGCTCTGCCGCTGATGGCGATGCAGCAATGGCAGAGCGAGCATCTCACGAGGTTCGGCGCCGGCAAGCTCGACTACGTCGACTACCTCACCTTCCAGGACAAGCTCGGCCTCCTCACGGCCAACGCCACGACGCCGTACATCATGGCGTTTCCCAACCTCAAGGAAACCGGGCCGCTGGTGTTCGAGGTTCCCGCCGGCCCCACGGCAGGCGGCTTCACGGATTTCTGGCAGCGGCCGATCACCGATTCGGGCCAAACCGGCCCCGACAAGGGCGCGGGGGGCCGGTACCTGATCCTCGGCCCCGATGCCTCGGAGATGAAACCGGACGGGTATCACGTCTTCCGTTCGCCCACGGTGAATGTCTGGTCGGCCCACCGCGTGCTCGACCCCGATCCGGTGAAAGCCAAGCGGCTGATCGATGGATTGAAGATCTATCCCCACAGCCAGCGCGACAACCCGGCCCCGACCCGCCACGTCGCGCCGGCGGGGCGGCCCTGGAGCGGGGAACAACCGCGCGGCCTCGCCTACTGGGAGGGCCTTGCGAGGATCATCCAGGAGGAACCGGTCCACGAGCGTGACCGGATGATGATGGGCATGCTCCAGCCGCTGGGGATCGAAAAGGGCAGGCCGTTCAGCCCGACGGACCGGCAGCGGCAACTGCTCATCGACGCCGCACAGACCGGTGAGGTGATGGCCCGAGCCATCGCCTATCGCAAGCGGTTCGACGGCGCAAAAGTCTGGTCGGGCAGAAACTGGGAGCTTTCGCTGTTTCTCAAGGAGACCAATCAGGAAGCCCCTCACCACACGCAGTTGGATGAGCGGACGAGCTGGTTCTACGAGGCCGTCGGTGTCTCCGTGGGCATGATGGGCCGCGCCGTCGGCGTCGGGCAGGTCTACCTCGAGGCCGCGAAGGACAGCCAGGACCGCTGGCTTGATGGTGGCAGGACCTATCGCCTCACGGTGCCGAAGGACGTGCCCGTGGCACAGTTCTGGTCCGTCACGGTGTACGACAACGAGACTCGCTGTTTCGTCAACTCAGGCGTGTCGCCGGATCGGTCGTCGCGAGACGCCATCGTCACGAACGGCGATGGGTCCGTGGACATCACGTTCGGCCCCACGCCCCCCGCCGGCCTGCCGGAGAGCAATTGGATCAAGACGCTCGCTGGGAAAGGCTGGTTCAGCTACTTCCGCCTCTACGGCCCGACGCAGGCCTACTTCGACCGCTCGTGGGTGCTTTCTGATATCCAGCGGATCGAGTAGGCCCCGAGTCCAGGAATCCGCCATGGCCGCCCCCGCGTTGCTCGACGAACTGCGAGATCGGCTCTCACATGTGCCTACGGTGACCGGCTGAACTCCGTCGTGCTCTTTGGATCGGAGGCCAGAGGTCAGGCTGGTCCGGAGAGCGACATCGACCTCATTGCCGTGCTGGGTGGACTCATGGGCGACTATGGCGAGGAGTTAGAGCGAGGCGTAAACGCTGTCTATCCCGTGGCCCTGCGGTTAGGACGCCGAGTGAGCGTCAAGCCGCTTGCTCGGCAGGAATACGAACACGCTGACACTCCGTTGCTCCGTGAGGTGCGTCGTTCGGGCGTAGCGGCATGAAAGAATTCGTACGCAGCCAGTGTGCAAAGTCGACGCGGGCCTTGGCCGCAGCCCGAGCGATCGTCGAGACCGATCCCGACTCGGCGCATCGCGTGCCTACTACGCAGCGTTTCACGGCGTGACGGCGGTCTTGGCTACCCGCGGTCTGGCGTTCACCAAGCACACTGCCGTTCGGGCAGCTCTTCATCGAGACCTGATCCAGGCCCAGTTGCTGCCTGCTGACTTGGGCAAGGATTACGACTTCCTACTCGATCTTCGCGAAACCGCCGATTTCCTCCAGGCAGAGCGTCTGCTTGAAGCAGCGACGGCAACGGCGACGAAGCGGGTCATTGCCCATCAGATCGCCACGGAAGTGAAGCGACGTCGTCTCACAAAGATGGCGATGGCCAGTCGCATGAAGACGAGCCGTGCCGCACTCGATCGCCTCCTGGATCCGGACAATCGGTCGGTGACGATCGGCACGCTCGAGAAGGCGGCAGCCGCGTTGAATCGACGACTCGCGGTCGAGTTGCGCTGACATCGGCCGTCGAGAAAAGCTCCCCGAGTAGGATGGTTCCGGATCGTGGTTTTGTCGGGAGTTATGCGAGATTCTTCCAAGCGATGGCGTAAAAGTTGGCGTACGATGTTGGTGGCGGGGCGTGGCATAGGGCAAGTTTCGATGGCGGGTCGAGTACGCCACCCGGTCGGAACCGCCCGCCTTGCCTGTGTATCTCGCCGGCAATACGCTGAACGAATGCCCACGGTGCTACGAGTCGGTGGTTTTCGTTTTCACTTTTACTCGGACGAGGGCATCGAACCTCCTCACATTCACGTCCGTTGTGCGGATGGCGAGTGCAAGTTCTGGCTGGATCCCGTCGCCTTGGCCCGAAATCGTTCCGTTCCGGCACATGCGGTGAGGGAAATGGAACGGCTGGTTTACGAACACATCGACCTGTTGTTGGAGAAATATCATGAGCACCATCCACCAGGAAACCGAAGCCGTGGCGACGAGAACGTGGACTGAGGGCCGGATGGTCTACGTCGAGTTGACGGACCAGCGGGTCGTGGGATTCCCGGCACATCGATTCCGCCGGCTCAAGGAAGCGAGTGAAGCGGAGTTGGCCGAAGTGCGACTCGAGGTCGGCGGCACGGCGTTGCGTTGGGAATCCCTTGACGAAGACATCTCGGTCGAGGGCGTGGTCGCCGGACGGTTTCAGTTGCCGCCGGTTCACGAATGATTTTCGGTTGAGTTGGCAGGAAAAGGTGTCAGTCGCCCTGCCGGGATGTCGCAAGACTGCCCGGCAACGCCCTGCGGCTTGATGCCAGCCGGTGCTGCTCCCTGCGAAGGAAGCTCCCCGAGTAGGACTGGCAACACTCGCGGTTTTCTGCCGGAATAAGTAAGGCTCTAGCAGAGCGCGACGCAGAATACGACGCACGCGGAACTTCGCACCACGCCGCAGGAGTCCGCACCAAGCGACGGCAGATGCCAGGCAATATGTCTTGTCCAAGGGCACTAGCTGTCTGCGGATTCCCTTGGCAGGTGGGCGCTGTACGGTGTACGCTTGTGCCCATGGTCACGCTTGCCGAGATCGAATCTGCCGCCGCGGGACTCTCGCCTGCCGAGAAGCAAGAACTGATGCTCTTTTTGGCGTCGCGACTCCGCGCCGAGGGCGCCCAGCTACCCGAGCCGCGAACGTTCACCCCCGATGAGATTGCCGGCTGGATCACGGAAGACGAGGCGGACATGCGGCGGCTTCGAGCGCGGCCGTGAGGCTGTTTCTCGACTCGAGCGTGCTGATCGCTGCGGCAGCGTCGGCGGAGGGGGCCTCCCGGGAGCTCTTTCAGCGGGCATCGATGCGGGACTGGCGTTTGATCACGACGCCGTACGCGGTTGACGAAGTCAACAGGAATCTGGCGGTCTTCACCGCTCCGGTCACGGTCGCGTGGCTGCGGCTGAGATCTCGACTCGATCTGGTCGACGATGTGTTGACGATCGACAGGCCGGCAGTGTTTCCCGTGAATAAGGACCGGCCGATCCTGTTCAGTGCCCTGGCGACGGCCGATGTTCTGCTGACCCTCGATCGTGCCGATTTTGGCCGCCTTCTCGGAACCCAGTTCTACGGTCTCGCGATCATGACGCCCGGAATGTGGCTCATGGAGGACCACGACTCGGGCCGCGAGGGTGCCTCCTGAATGGAGAAGCATCGAGACGGGCACTGAGTCGGTGCGGCTCCATGCGAGCCGGTGCAGCACCCTGCGAAGGAAGCTCCCCGAGTAGGATTCGAACCTACAACCTACCGGTTAACAGCCGGCCGCTCTACCGTTGAGCTATCGGGGAATGGAGCGTCCACCCTAGCCGAAAACGTCCCTGAAATCGAGCCTTTCAGTCGGCCTCCGAATCCCGCCGCTTCTCGAGCACCACGCTGTTGCCCTTGGGGCTGTATTCGATCCGGGTCATGAACGACCGCATCAGCATCACGCCCCGCCCGCTCGGAACTTCGAGCCGGTCTTCGAGCGTGCAGTCGGGGATGCTGGTCGGGTCGAACCCCGGGCCGGCATCGGTGACCTCGATCCGGGCGACGGCGGCCGAAACGACGCACGCCACACGCACGGTCTTCTCGGGGTCGAGCTTGTTGCCGTGGATGATCGCATTGACGATCGCCTCCTCGGCGGCCAGGTGGATGCCGAAGATGTCGGACGCGGGCCAGCCATGGCAGCCGAGTTGCTCGAGCAGATCCTCCATGATCAGCCGACTCGCGCCGCGCTCGCTCGGCAGATCGACTTCCCTCCGCCACTCCTGCGATGATTCATCCGCAGGTTCACCGGCTGCTGCGTGATTTCCCATGTGATCCGCCGGATGAGCCGGAAGCCGGGCCGCATGGCCCGACGATCGTGGTGGTGAGCACTCCCGCCTACACTCCCGCCTAGTGGAAGGCCGAGATCGCCTCGGCCTCGTCCTTGCGGATGTCGAAGACCTTGTTGAGCTTCGTGATCTGAAAGACCTCGAGGATCTCCGGACGGATGTTCGCCATCTTCAGCCGCCCCTTCGCGGCCTTCACCTTGCGGTCGAGCGTGATGAGCTTGCCGAGTGCGGCGCTCGACAGGAATTCGACGTCGGTGAAGTTGAGGAGGATGCTGCGACGGTTGAGTTGCTCGACCAGCCCGAAGAGCTCGGCCCCGAGTTCCTGGATGCTGGCCTCGTCGAGAATCTTCTTGTCGAGAAACCTCACGACGGTGACCTCGCCGACCTTCGAGGTCTCGATCCGACGGTGCGCGGTCATGCGGGCGAAACTCCGGGCCGGGGTTCACGAATCCATTTCGATTCGACACCGTGAGACTACCGGTTCAGTACCCGGTTTACCATTGGCCCGCGGAGAACCCGTCCGCTGCCAAACTGGCAGCGGACGGTGGGCGGCAAGCGTGGGGCCGCCGACCCCGAGTCCCGGACGGCGGGAAAAAACATCGGCTTTCTCTGATTTCCGCCGCTCCGGCGCGCCAGTTGCTTATCGAACCGGAGCCGGTCTGATGGAGTGTCGCTGCGGCAGCCGCAGGCCCGCGTGTTCCGGTCTCCAGCCCTCCCCCCCAACTGAACTCGAACGAGGTACTCCAGCCATGTCAGCCACCGCCGCCAAGCCCGCCAAGAAGAAGTCGAGCCTGATCCCCCTGGGCGACCGCGTGGTCGTGGAGCGGGAGGAGAGCGAGCAGAAGACGGCCGGCGGGATCCTCCTGCCCGACTCCGCGAAGGACAAGCCGGCGCGGGGAGTGGTGGTGAGCGTGGGCGAGGGGCGGCTCGACGACAAGGGCCACCGTCATCCGCTGCAGGTCAGGCCGGGTGACCGGGTCGTGTTCACCAGCTATGCCGGCGAGCCGTTCAAGGTGGGTGACGACGAGTTCCTGCTGATGCGGGAAGACGACATTCTCGCGATCCTCGGCTAGTTCCGCGTCACCGCATCCCGTTCCGCCCCGTTCATTTTCCGAGACATCCCCCAAGACATCCCCAAGCCCCAGACATCCCCAAGAGGAGATTCGACCGATGGCCAAGATGATGGCATTCGACCAGGAAGCCCGTGAGGCGATGCGGCGTGGCGTCGCCAAACTCGCCCGCGCCGTGAAGGTGACGCTCGGCCCCAAGGGCAGGAACGTCATCCTGCAGAAGAGCTTCGGCTCACCGACCGTGACCAAGGACGGTGTCACCGTCGCCAAGGAGATCGACCTGGAGGATGTCTACGAGAACATGGGCGCGCGGATGGTCCGCGAGGTGGCGAGCAAGACGAGTGACGTCGCCGGCGACGGCACGACGACCGCGACGGTGCTCGCCGAGGCGGTGTTCAACGAGGGGCTGCGGGCCGTCGTGTCGGGGTGCAACCCCGTGCAGATGAAGGCCGGCATCGAGAAGGCCGTCGAGGAGATCACGTCCAAGCTCAAGGAGATGTCGATCCCCGTGAAGGGGAAGAAGGAGATGGCCCAGGTCGCAGCGATCGCCGCCAACAACGACATGGAGATCGGCGAACTGCTCGCCGAGGCGATGGACAAGGTGGGCAAGGACGGCGTGATCACGGTGGACGAGGGCAAGAGCCTGAAGACCGAGATCGAGTTCGTCGAAGGGATGCAGTTTGACCGCGGGTATCTGTCCCCCTACTTCGTGACGAACCCCACGCAGATGCAGTGCGTGCTCGAGGACTGCTACATCCTCGTGTACGAGAAGAAGATCTCGAGCGTGAAGGACATCGTCCCGCTGCTGGAGGCCGTCGTGAACGCCGGCAAGCCGCTGCTCATCGTCAGCGAGGAGGTCGATGGCGAGGCGCTCGCCACGCTCGTCATCAACCGGCTCCGCGGCACGTTCCAGGTGTGTGCGGTGAAGGCCCCGGGCTACGGCGACCGCCGCAAGGCGATGCTCGAGGACATCGCCATCCTCACCGGCGCGACCGCGGTGTTCGAGAACCTCGGCATGAAGCTCGAGAACCTCGGCCTCGCCGAGCTCGGCCGCGCCAAGAAGGTGATCGTCGACAAGGACAACACGACGATCATCGAGGGGGCCGGCAAGTCGGCCGAGATCAAGGCCCGGATCGCCCAGATCCGCCGGGAGATCGAGGCCGCCACGAGCGACTACGACCGTGAGAAGCTCGAGGAGCGGCTGGCGAAGCTCGCCGGCGGCGTGGCCAAGATCAACGTCGGCGCCGCGACCGAGAGCGAGATGAAGGAGAAGAAGGCTCGCGTCGAGGACGCGCTGCATGCGACGCGTGCAGCCGTCGAAGAGGGCATCCTGCCGGGCGGCGGTGTCGCCCTCCTGCGGGCCAGTTCCCAGGTGAAGCCGAAGGGCCTCTCGGAGGATGAGGCGGTCGGGTTCAACATCGTGGTGCGGGCGGCCCGGGCGCCGGTGACGATGATCTCGTCGAACGCCGGGCAGGACGGCTCGATCGTCTGCGAAAAGGTGCTCGGCGGGAGCGGCAACTTCGGCTACAACGCCGCCACGAACGAGTACGAGGACCTCGTGAAGGCGGGCGTGATCGACCCGACGAAGGTGACCCGCACGGCGCTGCAGAATGCGACGAGTGTTTCGACGTTGCTGCTGACGAGCGACGCCCTGATCGCCGACAAGCCGAAGGAGTCGAAGCCGAAGGCGGGCGGTGCCGGCCACGGTGGCGACTACGACATGTACTGATTGCACGCGAAACATGGGCATCGTGCCCGTTTTCGCTTGGGCCGGCGTGGGCACAGCCAAGGTGTGCCCAGCCGGCCGGGCGGTCGCACTTCCCGGCGACCGTGGCCGCAGCGGGGCTGCGGCTCGGCGACTCGCCTGCGGCGAGCGTCGCCGGGGTTGAACTACAGACCGCGGTCATGACGGTCTGGTCGAGGTCGTCGAGCGGCACGAAGCCGTCGGCGCCGGGCGGTGTGTCCGTCTTGCCGCACGACGGGGCGGCCATTTGCCGCCACAGGGTCCGCACGAGCCACAAGCCCGCGGCGATGGAGATCGCGATCGCGATGGCGTCCTGCATGCTCACCAGCCGAGGGCCGTGCCGAGCTGATAGATGGCGAACGCCCCCAGCCACGCCAGGGCGGTCATGTAGGCGAACGTGACGGCGGGCCAGACCCAGCTGCCCGTCTCGCGGCCGATCACGGCGAGCGTGCTCGCGCACTGCGCGCACAGTGCGAAGAACACCATGATCGACAGGGCGACGGGCAGCGTGAACACCTTGCGTTCGCTGCCGTCCCAGGTGGCCGCCTTGAGCCGCCGGACGAGCATCGTGGCGCCCTCTTCCTCACCCGGATCGACGTCGCCGAGGTTGTAGATCACACCCAGCGTCCCGAGCACGACCTCGCGGGCGGGAAAGCTCGCCAGCGCCGCACAGCCGATCCGCCAGTCCCAGCCGAGCGGCCTGACGAGCGGTTCGATGGCCCGGCCCGCCCGGCCGAGGAAGCTCTGCCTGAGTGCCTCCCCGCGCTCCTCCGCCGCGGTGAGCGCGGCGTCGGCGGGGAGCACGGGCTTCGGGTAGCTGCCGAGGGCCCAGAGCACGACGCTCATCGCGAGAATCAGCGTCCCCGCGTTCCTGAGGAACGACCAGGCGGCCTCCCTCACCCGCTCGAGCACCACGGCGGGCTGCGGCCACCGCCAGCCCGGCAACTCCATGACGAACGGCTGAGGTGGGCCGCGAAACACCGTCCGCGACAGCAGCAGGGCCACGGCGGCGGCGACGGCCACGCCGAGGGCATACATCGCCACCAGCACCACCGCCGGCAGCCGCAGCCAGGCGACCCCCACGGCGACGTCGGGCACGAAGGCCCCACAGAGCAGGAGGTAGACGGGCAGGCGGGCCGAGCAACTCATCAGGGGCGCGACCAGGATGGTGAGCAGACGGTCGCGTCGGTTTTCGATCGTGCGGGCCGCCATGATGCCGGGGATCGCGCAGGCAAAGCTCGAGAGCAGCGGAATGAACGACTTGCCGGAGAGTCCCGCGCCGACGAGGAGCCGGTCCATGAGGAACGCCGCCCGTGACAGATAGCCACACCCCTCGAGGATCGCGATGAACAGGAACAACAGGGCGATCTGCGGCACGAACACCACGACCCCGCCCACGCCCGCGAGCACGCCATCGACGAGGAGCGAACGCAGCGGCCCCTCCGGCAGGGTTGCCTCGACCCGTGCGGCGATCGCATCCATGCCCGCCGAGATCAGGTCCATCGCCGGGGCCGCAAACCGGAAGATCGACGTGAACAACGCGAGCATCACCAGGGCGAACACCAGCGTTCCCCACACGCGGTGCGTGAGCACGGCGTCGATCGCCTCCGCCTGCGACCGGCCCCGCCGCGGTGAGCAGCGGACGACGTCGGCGACGACATCGTCGATCCAGGCGTAGCGGGCGATCGCATCCCGGGCGGCCGCCGGCCGCGAGGCGTCGGTCGAGGCGAGATGCGGCCCGAGGTCGGGCGGCGGCGGCGGCGGTCCGTCCGCCGCCGCGAGAAGCGCGTCGCGGAGGTGCGCGATGCCCGTGCCATGCGGTGCGACCACCGGGATCACCGGGCAGCCGAGCCTGCGGGCGAGTGGATCGGCGGCGACGGAGATGCCCTTGTCGGCCGCCAGGTCGCCCAGCGTGAGGGCCACGACCGTCGGCAGGCCGAGGTCGAGCACCTGGCTCGCGAGAAACAGGTTGCGGGCGAGGTTCGCGGCATCCACGACGACGATCACGCAGTCGGGCTTCGGCACGCCCGGCATCGTGCCGCGAAGCACGTCCACGGCCACCTGTTCGTCGGGGCTCTGCGGACGCAGACTGTAGGCCCCCGGCAGATCGACGAGATCGACCGTGCGGCCGGCGTGCCGGAATCGACCGACCTTCTCCTCGACGGTGACGCCGGGGTAGTTGCCGATCCGGGTCGGAATGCCGGCCAGCGCCGTGAACAGCGTGCTCTTGCCGGTGTTGGGATTTCCGACGAGCGCCGCCGTCAGCGGTTCGTCGTCGTCGGCCGTCGGTTTTCCCTCGCTCATCGCCGCCCGCACGGCGCCACGTGCACCAGCGCCGCCTCGCGGCGCCGCAGCGACAGTCGATAGCCGCGCACTTCGACCTCCAGCGGATCGCCGAGCGGGGCGGTGCCGACGACGGCCACGCCGGTGCCGGGCGTGAGCCCCATCTCCAGCAATCGCAGCGACAGTCCGTCGGCCCCGGGCACGTCGGTGATGGAGGCGGTGCAGCCAACGGGAAGTTGTTCGAGCGAGGACACGCGAAATCCGCGGATTGCGGCTCCACCGGCGGCGGGATCGTGTTGAGAATGCGTCTCAACTTTCCTTCTGCCGGCAGTGTAGAACGGCGGGGGACCGGCGGCAATCGGAGGCGTCGATGATCCCCGGAATCTTCATCACCGGCACCGACACCGACGTCGGCAAAACGGCCGTGGCGGTCGCGGTGGCGCGGCAACT